>CAMJES010000024.1 GCA_946404705.1 uncultured Ruminococcus sp.
GATATCATAGCCGGTGACTGGAGTTCAGACGTGTGCTCTTCCGATCTCTGCGATCGCAGAAGCTGCTTTTTTAAGTTTCATAGCATTTTTTTCCTTTCGTTTTGAAACATAACCTAAATGTAAATGATTACATTTATTTTATCACATTGTCATTAAAAGTCAATAGATTTTCCAATATTTCAATTTACTGCAATGAATTTTTTTGTATTTTCACAACATGAGCCTGCTAACCGAGATATTTTTACGGTGAAAGGACGTAACACAGCTAAGGAAACGCTGATTAATAAAAAGCGTGAAAATCCGCACAGATATCCGTTATTCGCAAGATTTTCGGCTGATTATTTACAAATTTTAAAAACTGTTTAAATCATTTTCATAATTTTTTAAGCAGCTTAAATGCTTTATAAAGCTTAATTCAGACATTTTTGGATAAAATCACAAAAAAGTATTGCATCTTTTACTAATATATGGTATAATGTAATAAATATAAATAATACATTAATTTATGGGTTTCGATTAACATTTTAAACATATTTCAGCCTGACGGCTTTGCTCTTGCGGCGGCAGGTTTTTAACGGTGCTGTTTAGCGCTGTGACATAAAAGAAGGTGTGCTATGAAAGACTTAAAATTGACTGATTTGATACCGCCTAATATTTTACAGCAGTTTCAGGACGGATTCTCCAAATTTACGGGAATGGCCGCTCTGATAACCGATGAAAACGGTATTCCCGTTACTGTGGGAAGCGGTTTTACCGATTTTTGCACCAACCTTACAAGAAAATCCCCGAAAGGCTGCAAGCGCTGCGAGGAATGCGACAAAAACGGCGCTCTTATGACGCTTCGCAACGGAAAGCCCGCTGTTTACCGCTGTCATGCAGGTCTTGTGGATTTCGCCTCCCCTATTATTGTGGACGGCAGATTTATCGGAAGCGTTATCGGCGGACAAGTACGCACCTCCCCCATTGACGCAGAACAGATGACTGCCATTGCCAAAGATCTTGACATTGACCCCGAGATATACATAGCTTCTGCCGAAAAGACTTCCGTACTTGCTTCCGAAACCGTAGAAAAAGCAGCGGAGTTCCTTTATGAGATAGCGCAGCTTCTTTCCGAGATGGCATATAACAACTACCTTGCGCTCAATCAGAGCCGAAAGCTTGAACGTGCGGCGCGTTCGCAGTCCGCTTATATAATGAATATGAGCCTTAATATGGAGAAAAACGTCAACGACTGGATGTCCATTGCCAAGGAAGCTGTCAGCAACGGCGACATAAACGTTATGGAGAACTCTATCAAGGAGCTGATAAACAAAAGCTCGGACGTTTATTCGATGGTAAGCGACACGGTGGACTATATACGCATGGCAGGCGGCGAGGTGGAGCTTAACGAAACGACATACGATCTGAACGCCCTTCTCGGTCAGGTCGCAGACAGCATAAAGGACAGTCTTTTGGAAAAAAATATTTCGCTTATCATTAAGATTGGCGGAAGCGTTCCCGAGTATCTGCTCGGAGATTCGGGCAAGATAGGTCAGATACTCAACAAGCTTCTCTCAGGCTGCATCACATATTCCGAAAGATCGGACATCACCGTCAATGCCTCCTGCAGAAAAAGATCATACGCTTCAATACTTGATATTGAAATAACTGCAGGCGGACTGAATATTCCTTCCGAAATTTTGGAAAGCGTAAAGGATCATTTCCATAATATATCGGCAGGAGATGTTATCGCGGCAGACGGAGAATCAAATTTTGCAATATCCTTAACAGCGGAACTTACCAAGCAGATGTCAGGCAGAATTCAAGTTGGAAGCGGAAACAACAACGAACCTGTTTTCAAACTGAGTATCCCTCAGCTTGAAGTAAAGGGTTAAAGAGGAACATAAGATGAGTTTTAATGCAGTTGAATATTCCAAGGCATTTGATAATTTTATAATTAAGGCAGAACGCATTTTGGATTTTTTCGACCCCAAGATATCGGACGCTCTTTCCGATATCTGCTGTGTGCTGAGGATAGCCAAGATATCGGTATTGTTTTATGATACTCCCCGTCACGAACAACGCGGTGAGGGAAACGCAATGGTCTTCTATTCCTGCGGCGAGGCGGACGAAAGCCGAGTTTTTACGGCGCGTGAAGTCACAAGCGGCGGAAACGTTGCAGTATACAGTTTTATGCAGCAGACTGTCGGCGCCGACTGGGACGATGAGGAACGTTCAAGGCTTGTTATACTTGAAAAGGCGCTTTTCGCTTTTAACGGACGTTCAAGAGTTATGCACATGGTTGACCGTATTATATTTTTCGATGAAGACATGGGCATCCCAAATCTGCGGTTCTTTATGAAAAATATAAGTATGCTTATCGAATCGCGGCAGATAGACAAATACGGCGCAAGTTATTTCAATTTGAAGCGTTTCTCCGTTATTAATCAGAATATCGGCCGCGAGCGCGGAACGGTCGTAATGAAGAAGTATATCTCACAGCTGCAGGAAAAGCTTTCGGACGGCGAATATGTATGCCGTATCGGCGGAGATAACTTTGTTGTACTATTTAAAAAGGAAAAACTTGAAACGGTCAGCGCGCACCTTGCAGGTGTGGGCATCGTTTATGACGAAGATGACAATGAAAGAGTGTTTGTTTCAGCTTATGCAGGATACTATATGATACCCTCCGACTGCCGCAAGCCCTCCGACATTATGGACAGCCTGAGCATTGCGGTCAGCACCGCGAAAAACATTCTCAAAACGAACTGCGTTTTCTATGATGAAAAGCTTAAGCTCAACCGCAATGAGGTCAAAATGGTCGAAAGCGCCTTTACCGACGCTATCGAAAAAGAAGAATTCCGTGTTTATTATCAGCCGAAGGTCAACCTTAAAGACTACACTCTTCACGGTGCAGAGGCGCTCTGCCGCTGGTTCAGAAAAGGCGAAATGATTCCTCCGTACAGGTTCATTCCTGCACTGGAGCAGAGCAAATCTATATGCGTTCTTGATTTTTATATGCTCGAACACACCTGCCGCGATATCCGCCGCTGGCTTGACGAGGGTCGGCCCGTTGTGAAGGTTTCCGTTAATCTTTCGCGCCGTCATTTGGGCGATATGGATCTGCTCGACCACATTATTTCCTGCATAGACAAATACAATGTACCGCATAAATACATTGAGATAGAGCTTACCGAAACAACCACCGATGTTAATTTTTCCGATCTGAAAAAGATCGTTGTCGGTCTGCACGAGGCAGGCATAAGCACCTCTATTGATGATTTCGGAATGGGATATTCCTCGCTCAATCTTATAAAAGAGCTTCCTTGGGACGTACTCAAGATAGATAAAAGCTTTCTGCCAGATGAAAACGACTCGGACTCGCAGAAATACGTTATGCTAAAGCATATTATCGCGCTTGCGCAGGACATCGGACTTGCTTGTATCGCAGAGGGTGTTGAATCCGCCGAACAGGTTCGGCTTTTGAAGGAAAACAACTGCTTCTTTGCGCAGGGCTTTTATTTTGATAAGCCTATGCCCGTGGAGGACTTCGAAAAACGTTTGAACGAACTTAAATAATGACAAAATCAGGTGAGTTGGATTGATCAATAACAAAAAGACCATTGGATTATGCATTACAAAATTTCACGATATAAGAAGGTCGGAGTTTACCGACCTTCTGTTCGATGCTGCCAAGAAAAAAGGATATGGACTTGTTGTTTACAACAGTTTTAACGATTTTTTTAAAAAGTCCGAATATCTTATTGGCTCAAAATATGTTTATGATAACATAGATTACTCTATCCTTGACGCAATGGTAATTATGAACGAAACCTTCTACGACAAGGACATTGTTGAACGTATCATAAGCCGGTCAAAGGAAAACAATGTACCCGTTATTATTATCAGGGGCGAGGCAGAAGGCTGTATTTCCATATCCGATGATTATACCGAGTCGTACAAGCAGCTGATACGCCACGTTATTCGTGACCACGGGGTGCGTGACACGTTCTTTATCGCAGGAAACAAGGAAGGCGATCTCAACACCGAAAAGCGGCTTGGCTGTTATAAGGCTGTACTTGAGGAAGAGGGACTGGAGTTTTCCGAAAATAATGTTGACTACGGTCAATACTGGGACGGCCCTGTTATAAAGATAATCGACAGGCTTGCGGCGGAAAGCAGATTCCCCCGTGCGATTTTCTGCGCAAATGATATAATGGCAATGACGGTCTGCACAAGGCTGGAAAAGTACGGCAAAACCGTTCCCGATGATGTTATTGTCACCGGATTTGACGGCATCACGCAGGCGGAAATGTTCACTCCTGCCATTTCGACCTGCTGCGAGGACGTTAAAAGTCTTGCCGATAAGACTGTTGACGTTATAACCGATATTTTTGAAGGAAGAAAGGCCGAGGATAAGTATGTCAACGGCTTTATTCCAAAGTTTGCAGAGTCCTGCGGCTGTCCTGCCTATACCAAAATGACAAACCGTCAAGCAGTTTGGAATATTTACAATGTTATGACGGAGATGAATTTCCACGAGGATTACATATACTCAAAGCTTGACAGAATACTGAACAAGCGTCGCTTTCCGAAGCGCTGAAGATAATTTCCTACGTTATTATGAGCGGATCTTATCTTATCATCGACAATAGATTTCTCGCTCAACTCTCCGACCTTTCCGAGGAGGGCAGGACATATCGGGGCGATTACACCATAGTTACACATTCCGACAGCTGGGACACGGAATCCGACCCCTGCTCGCCCTTTAATGCAGACGGTATCTCTCTCCCCGATCACGACCCGAAGAACAGCGGAATGATCGTGCTGAACCCGATATTTGTTGGAAAAGTCATTTGCGGCTATTACGCGGCGGTGATCGAAAACGCCTGCTTATCCGCTCACAAGGTCAATAGGATAACCAAGGCTATAAACATTTCCTTCAATGAAATGTACAACCGCCAGAAACAGAAGACGATGTCGCTTATTGCCGAGGAGGCTGCATACACCAACCCCATTTCGGGGCTTGCAAATCTGCGCGGCGCCTGCAAATGGTTCACGGAATTTGCATCCGATGAGAAAAACAGAAGCAGACCGATATCCGTGTCAATTTATGCTATTGCTAAATATAAGTATATTTACGAGAATTACGGCATCACAGAAGTGGAAAATGCGGTAAAAACCGTTGCGGACGGACTTAGATCCGCCAACCCCGACAACTGCTTTTTGGGGCAGGTATCGGAAAATGAATTTATTATTGTAAATTATTACAATTCGGCGGAGGAGATCTCCAAGACGATCAACAGCGCGACCTCAAACTTTTTTACCCTTATGTCAAGCTTTAACAGCATTAACGGCAAGGACTATTATATTGAGGTAAACTGCGGCTGCACAGTCGTTGACCCCGGATGGAACGGTACGCTTTCAACCTTTATAAAAACGGCAAGCGGCGAGCTTTATATGAACAAGCTAAACGCAAGCACCGAGCGTAAAAAGAATGCCGAGAACACTCAGGAATACGATGAAGAAGTGTTCTCGCTGCTTATCGAGCAGAACCTGTTCCGATACTGCTTCCAGCCCATTGTTGACGCTAAAACGGGCGAGATATACGCTTACGAGGCGCTTATGCGCACCGATGAAAGCATTCATATGACGCCTTTCGAGATACTCAACGCCGCTTCTCAATGCGGTCGGCTTTATGACATTGAACGCGCGACGCTTTACAATGTAATGGAGCATTATGCCCACACTCCCGAGGTGTTCGGACGTAAAAAGGTGTTTATCAACCTTATCCCCGGATATTTCCTCAACGAAGCGGATTATGCTATTATCGGTACGAAATACGGCGAATATATGGATAATTTCGTCTTTGAGATCACCGAGCAGAACACGCTTTCCGATGATGAACTTGACCGAATCAAAAAGCTTGGCGGCGATTCACGCAACAATCAGGTCGCGGTCGATGACTACGGCGTGGGACATTCAAACATTGTGAACCTTCTCAGATATTCGCCGCAGATAATCAAGATCGACAGATTTCTTATCACCGATATTGACAAGGACGTAAACAAGCAGATGTTCATAAAAAGCACCATAGAGTTTGCACGGCTCAACAGCATAAAGGTGCTTGCGGAAGGCGTTGAAACCTCCGAGGAGATGAAAACGGTCATCTCTTTCGGTGTTGACTACATTCAGGGATATTACACAGGCAGACCTGTTTTCGACCCCATTCCCGAAATAGATGAAAGTATCAGGGAAGAGATCATCAACTGCAATAACGGATAAAAAATATAACATTAAAACAGCACCGCACAAAGACCAAATTTTGGCTTTATGCGGTGCTGATTTTTTCCCAATTTTAAATGATGTTTAGTTTAAATCAATATCAAAAACATATTCGCAGAGCGCATCTGCGGATGTTATCTCGCAAATCATATCTCCGTCAAATTTGGGAGCATTTTCAAAATAGATTTTTGCGTCCTTAGAAAGCGGATATATCTCGACTTCAAGCTTTTTCGGGAAGCCGTAACGTGAAAGTCCCGTTGTCCAACCCTCGCCCGTATAGAAATCATCATCGGCAAGCTGTCCGTCAATATAAAGTCGGGATTTATCTCCCGTGTAGTCTATCTTTACATAGCACTCCTCACATTCGGGGATATTTGCAATGTTTATCTCGTATTTTTTCACGCCGTCATTTTCGGAAATAAGTTTGAAGCATACAGTCGGCTTATCGTCACAGCTTTCGGCGCAGGAATAAACAAACAGTCCGTTTTCTTCCGTTTTGAACTCAAATCCTTCGGGTACTTTTTTCAGCTTGGGATATGTTTTTATTACGGGAGCTTTTTCGCCGTATATTCTAATTCCGTTATCTTTTTCGCACACGATTCCGTCACTTATGATAAGATATTCCTCGCCGTTTATGTTAAGCTTGTATGCGTTAAGAGCGTCTGCTCTGCTTATGACCTCAAATTCGGCATTGCCGACAGCTTCATATTCGTATGGTTTATCGGTATAAAGCACCGCTTTTCCGTTTACCGTGCAGAGAGGAGTTGCTGTGATATATTTAAGCACTCCCAGTCATTCAGAGATGCAAATCCCGACAAGTACCCTATCGTTATGGACGTAACTTCAATGTACAACACGATTCTCTTTACATCGGGCGACGGCAACCGTCTTTTCGGTGAGAGCGGCGCTGACACATCTTCATCTTATCTTAACACCGACGCTGCTGTAAACGGTATGAATATTTTCCTGAAGCTTCACGAAATCGTTCCCGTTGCTTCCGCTGACCTCGGTACAGATACAGCTGACGGCGCATTCAAGGCAGGCACAGCTGCAATGCACATCACAGGCCCTTGGAACGTTGCTCCGTTCACAGAGGCAGGAATTGACTTTGGCGTAACAACTCTCCCCTCTCTTACAAACGGCGGTGATCCTGCTGCTTCCTTCTCCGGCACAAGATGAATGTTCGTATCCGCATATTCCGATCATCCCGAAGAGGCTGCAAAGTTCGCAGAGTTCCTTATCACAGATGAAATGCAGCAGCTCAGATACGAGATCACAGGCGCTCTCCCTTCAACAAATATCACGGAACTGCTCTCGAATCGCTCAAAACCTTCGGATATGTTTACACGGGTGCTGTTACCGATATAAAAATAGACGCAATTTCCGATTGTTCGGTCATAATACGTCTTGGCGATGATATTATTCTCCCCGAAACTGCCGACGCTATCTACAACAACGGCGAGCGAAAGCAGGTCAAGGTCGAATGGGAAAGCTATGATGAAGCTCTTATGCAGAGCTGCGGCGCAAACGACTATACTGTAAACGGCATTGCAGACGGTATGCCCGTTAAATGTGTCGTATCAATGGTTGAGCCTAACTATATCGACAATTACAGCTTTGAAGGCAAGGACTATTCAATGTGGAATGTCATTAACGTCAATGATGTTACCACCGAGCTTGATTTTCAGGAAAAATCCACCGACGCAAAGACGGGAAGCTTCTCGTTCCATTTCTATTCCGAAAACAAGGTGGATTTCAAGCTTGAACAGACTGTAACAAACCTTAAACCCGGAGCTTATAATTTCTCGCTTTCTCTGCAGGGCGGCGACTGCGCAAACGACACGATGTACATCTATGCAATTGCAGACGGCAAGGAATACACTCAGGAAACGGGAGTTGTCGGCTGGGCAAACTGGCAGTCGCCCTCGATAAAGGACATCACCACGGAAAGCGGAGAGATAACCGTTGGAATCGCGATCTCCTGCGACCCTAAGGGCTGGGGAACTATTGATGATGTACTGCTCAATCCGGTTGAAAAATAAAAAGCTTTGATATTTTCCCCCAAAAATTGATATGACTTAACAAAGCGCACGGCAGGATCTTCCGCCGTGCGCTTTGATCTTTTATACTAAACACCATTTAGAATTTGGAAAAAAATCAAGCCGACAATCTCGAATATATAGGATTTCGGCGCAGATTTTTTCCTGTATTTTATTGGTGTTTAGTATTAATATCGTTAAAGCAGACGATTATGCATATAACGGCTTTTCCGCAAGCTTTTGCTTTTCAAAGACTTCGTCACGCCACGGTATCATCTGCGATAGAGAACGGTTTCATTCCTTATACTAATTCTAAACCGTTCTATAGACAAGGACGGCAGATAGAATTGCACCAATTAGGTAAATTTGTTTACCTTGGAGAGCGACCGCAGGCAGGCTTGCCTGCCGTCATGCATTTGCATTGCACGGGAGTTTGACGCAGAGTGGGCGCGTTCAAGCCGAGGATTTGTCTATAGGTTGATTGAAGATTAGTATTATTCCAAAATACGCCGTTTCGAAAAACACAGAAACATATTTCCATGGAAATATCGGCGGCTTTTTATACGAAAAAAAATTTCCAAAATGAATTGTTTGTAAAGTCGAGTGTAAGCCTTCGTAAACTTCATTGACTTTGAAAATTCGCCATGATAATATAAGGATGTAATAAGAAAAACAAGGAATTTTTTTAGTTGAAACAATGAAAATTCCGCGCTTGCATACTGACGTAGATATTGCACAGCACAGGTAATCATACTTTCCCTATCCTTTTGGATTTTTCATAATTTCTCTTTTATACTAAGTTCATATCGTTCTATAGACAAAGACGACAGATAGAATAATCCAAGTCAAGGAAAGCGACCGCAGACAGGCTGGCGCCTGTCAAGGAAGCTTGACGCAGAATTGGATTATTATTATTATATCCGAATATTTGTCTATAGGTTGATATGAACTTAGTATTAGCCGAAAGCCTTCTGCGAGATAAGCGCAGGAGGTTTTCTGCAAAGATGTGCTTATCACGGTCGGCGCAGCGCAGTCAAATTCTGAATTCTTCGCATATACAAAAAAATATATAAATCAATAGGGAGAAAGATCATGAACGAAAACGTGAAAATTATTTTCGGACTTGTGGGCGGACTTGCGATGTTCCTTTACGGCATGAACAGCATGAGCGATGCTCTGCAGAAAGCTGCAGGAGAAAAAATGAAAAGGATACTCAGTTTCCTTACGAAAAATCCGATAATGGGCGCTCTTGCAGGCGCTCTTGTGACCGCTGTTCTGCAAAGCAGCTCGGCAACCACGGTAATGGTGATCGGTTTTGTCAGCGCAGGACTTATGAGCCTGCCGCAGGCTATATCGGTCATTTTCGGTGCAAATATCGGTACGACAATGACAGCTCAGCTTATGGCGTTCAAGATTAGCAACTATATTTACCCGATAATTTTTATCGGATTTATTCTGTTCTTTGTCGGCAAAAGGGAGCAGATAAAAAATATAGGAATGGTAATTTTCTCGTTTGGTCTGCTTTTCGAGGGTATTGAGATAATGGGCGGAGTTATGAAGCCGCTGGCAGGAAGCCCTATCTTTACCTACCTTATGGGCAAGGTTTCGGAGATACCGGTTCTCGGAATTCTGCTCGGCGCTGTAATGACAGTTGTGGTACAGAGCAGCTCGGCGACTATTGCTGTTCTCCAGAACTTCGCATCGCAGGCAGGGCCGGATGGAGTAACAAGCGTTATCGGCCTTGCAGGAGCTATACCTATCCTACTCGGCGACAACATTGGCACGACTATAACCGCTCTGCTTGCGTCTATCGGTCAGTCGAAAAACGCAAAGCGCACGGCTATTGCACACAGCGTATTCAATATCAGCGGCAGCATTCTTTTTGCATTCCTTATTCCGCTGCTTGCAAAATTCGTTCAGTTTATTTCTCCCAAGGGCAATGAAGTGGACGTTATCGCAAGGCAGATAGCAAACGCGCACACCACTTTCAACATTGCCTGCACTCTTATCTGGCTGCCTCTTATCCCGTTGATGGTCAAGATAGTGACGTTTATAGTCAAGGGCGAGGACAAAAATCTTTTTGCCGACGGAAAGCCGAGATTTCTTGACGAAAAGCTTATCGGTCAGCCTGTTGCGGCAATGTATCTCGTATCCGAAGAGATAAGGCGTTTTTCCGCATTCGGAGCAAGCCTGCTTTATAAAACAAGGGCGCTTTTCGAGAGCGGAAACTCGGACGTTGTTCGTTCGGATTTCAGCAGAGATTACGGCACGGTAAAAAGTCTTCACGACAGCATTTCCTCTTATATAACGAAAATGCTTTCAAGCGGAAATCTCACAGAATCGCAATCCGAACAGACGGCAGGACTTTTATTTGTAACAAACAACATTGAGAGGATATCCGACCGCTGCTTTGATATGTCGGAGGTATTAAACAAGCTTTCCGTAAAGAAAAAGGTGCTGTCGAAAGCGGCTGTATCGGAGCTTGGCGAATGCTTTGACATTGCGGACGAGCTTTTTGAAAAAGCAATGCTGTCCGTGGAAAACGGTGACGAAGATTATACGAAGAGAGTTTCAAAGGGCAAGGAAAAAATGCGCAAGACGCAGAAAAAGCTAAGCAAGGCGCATCTGTCCAGAGTTAAAAAGAAGGACTGCGACGCTGCTCTTACTCCCGAATATGCTGATATACTCCACAGCCTTGACAGAATTGCGGATAACTGCATAGGCATTGCCGAGGAAGCAGCCGACAACATCTCCTTTATTGACTTAAGAGATGAAGCTCAGTCTGTCGGAGAGCTTATTTCCGGAGGTGCGGAATGCGTAACGGTTTGATTATAAGCGCTGTTCTTTGCGCAGCACTTGCGCTTTCAGCCTGCTCTGCAAAGAAAGCTATGCCAAACTTGTCGGGAATGGGCGAAATAACGGTCATTTCCCGTGAGGAAGGCTCGGGAACGAGAGATGAATTTGAAAATATCATCGGAACGGATGCGGACGGAACGGACAAGATAGCATTGTCTGCCGCAGAAGTTTCGGAAATGGTTTCTTCCGTTGAGGGAGCGATCGGATATACTGCATACACAGCAGCGGCTTCGGAAAATGTGAAGGCTGTTTCGGTGAACGGGATTGCTTTGAATGAGGAAAACATCAGCAATGGAAAATATCCTTTATGCAGAAGCTATTATCTTGCATACAACGGAGAACTATCGGCTGCTCAAACCGATTTTCTTGCGTATATAATGAGCGCAGGTCAGGCAATTGCCGATGATGAATGTGTAGCCGTTAAGAAAAGCACCGGCTTTTTGTCCGATAAATCATCGGGAAACATTAAGATATGCGGTTCAACGTCAATGCTTACGCTTATTGAAAAAATGGCGGAGGATTACAAACGCTTTAACCCTAATGTTGTAATTGAAATAACGGCAACGGATTCTTCGGACGGACTTAATTCGGCTATCAGGGGAGAATGTGATTTTGCAATGTCTTCAAGAGAATTAGCCGATTATGAAAACGAGCTTCTTGAAAAGAAAGCGGTGGCAAGGGACGGTATTGCGGTCATAGTGAACGCCGAAAATCCCGTGGACGATCTTACCGAAAAACAAATAAAACAAATTTATGATAATAATGCCGAGAAATGGAGCGATCTGAAATGAGCAAAACTGCGATATGTGAAAAGCAGGTCTATATGAATAGAGAGATATCATGGCTGAAATTCAACGAGAGAGTTCTCGAAGAGGCGGAAAGCGAGAAAAATCCGCTTTGCGAGCGACTTTCCTTTGTTTCGATATATCAGAGCAATCTTGACGAATTTTTTATGGTAAGGGTAGGTTCGCTTATCGACCAAATGCTTCTTGACAGGAATATCCGTGAAAACAAGACCGATATGACTGCAGGCGAGCAGCTTGACGCCGTTCTTGACAGGGTGCATACTCTCAACGAGCGCAAGGACGCCGTTTACTGCAAGCTTATGGACAAGCTTGACGAGCATAATATTCGAATAGTAAATTTCCGCAACATTGACAAGAAAGAAAACGAACATCTTGAAGAATATTTCAATTCGGAAATAGCGCCGTTTCTTTCCCCCGTTATTGTGGGCGAAAGGCAGCCGTTTCCTTTCTTAAAAAACAAGGATATTTATGCGGCGGCTGTGCTTGAAAAGAAAAACGGCAAGAAAAAGATTGGCATAATCCCCTGCGGAAGCGGCGTTATACCTAGGCTTATCGAGGTCGGCAAGGACAGCGGTACATACATTCTTTCCGAGGAGCTTATACTGCATTTCGTTCCGCAGGTGTTCAAGGAATACACGGTCAAATCGAAATCCCTGCTCAGGGTGACAAGAAACGCCGACATTGACGCGGATGCGCTTTACGATGAAGATCTTGATTACCGCGAATTTATGGCGGATATTATCAAGCAAAGGAAAAGGCTCTCCCCTGTTCGCCTTGAACTTTCAAGAGAACTTGATGAAGAGATAGTTAAGAAGCTATGCCAATACATGGACATTGAACGCAAGTATGTCTTCCGCAACATATCCCCTCTTGACCTTTCGTTTGTGTTTGAATTGCAGGATAATCTCCGTCAGAAGTCCGAGCTGTTCTATCCGAAAAGGACACCGCAGAGATCGGTGCAGTTTATTGACGGAAAGCCTATCCTTGAACAGATAAAAGAGGGCGACAAGCTGCTGGCATATCCTTTTGACAGCATAAAGCCTTTTCTGAATATGCTTCACGAGGCGGCTGCCGATAAGGACGTTGTATCAATTAAAATGACGCTTTACCGTGTGGCAAAAAACAGCGAGGTCGTAAACGCTCTTATCGAAGCTGCGGAAAACGGCAAAAATGTACTTGTGCTTGTTGAGCTTAAAGCGAGATTTGACGAAGAAAACAACATTGAATGGTCGCGCCGTCTTGAAGCTGCAGGCTGCACTGTCATCTACGGTCTTAACGGCTTCAAGGTACACTCAAAGCTCTGTCTTATCACAAAGAGCATAAACGGAAATCCCGAATACATCACTCAGATAGGCACGGGAAACTACAACGAAAAAACATCGAGAATATACACCGACCTTTCGCTTATGACTGCCGACAGCACGATCGGCAGAAACGCAAACGATGTTTTCAACGCTCTTGCTTCCGATACTACGGTAAAAAGCTCCGAGGTTCTGCTTGTTGCACCGAATTGTTTACAGAACAGGATTATCGAAATGATAGATGAACAGATAGTTCTCGCCCAAAACGGCGAAGAGGCATATATCGGCGTGAAGATAAACTCCCTCACCGACAAGACCATAATTGACGAGCTTATCAAGGCATCAAAGGCAGGAGTTAAGATAGAGCTTGCGGTAAGAGGAATATGCTGTCTTATCCCGGGAGTTTCAAGCGAAACAGAAAATATCAGGGTTATAAGCGTTGTCGGACGTTTCCTTGAACATTCGAGGATATATATTTTCGGCAAGGGTGAAGCGGCGAAGGTCTACATCGCTTCGGCAGACTTTATGACGAGAAACACTCTGCGCAGAGTAGAAGTCGCATCGCCCGTTTATGACGCGAGCATAAAGGAACATATCATTTCTATGTTCAACTGCATAATGGCGGATAGATCGGAAGAGCGTCGTGTAGGGAAAGAGTGTAGATCTCGGTGG
>CAMJES010000025.1 GCA_946404705.1 uncultured Ruminococcus sp.
ATAAGCAGTATCGTAAGCGACAATGCAATATTTACAACGAAAAGCATATCCAGCAGCCAAGTCGGCAGCGGAATGATGATAAGAAAAACAGCAAGTATTACAAATATCGTTACAACGTTATCAAGATACTTTTTCACGGTTCTGCAACACTCTGCCTTTCTGAGATCTATATAAAACTATGGGTTAGCTGATTGGTTTCTTTGTATCATCGGGCGTTCTGCCCTGAAGTCCGTAAACGAATGAAAGAACCTCCGCAACGGCGTGGTAAAACTCGGGAGGTATCTCCCTGCCGACATCGACCGTATCATAAAGTCCACGGGCAAGCGGCTTATTTTCCACCATGATGATATCGTGCTTTTCGGCAACTGCGACGATCTTCATCGCAAGGTTGTCCGCACCCTTTGCAAGCACGACAGGTGCGTTGTTTTTATCCTTTTCGTATCTGATAGCAACGGCAAAATGCGTAGGGTTTCTTATGATAACGTCCGAATCGGGAACGGAAGCCATCATTCTGCTCATCGCCATCTGGCGCTGTATCTGGCGGCGTTTGCCCTTTACCTGAGGATCGCCTTCGAGGTTTTTAAACTCCTCCTTGACCTCCTGCTTGGTCATTTTCATATCCTTTTCAAACTTGAAATACTGGAAAAGAACATCAATAACCGCAACACCGACAAAAACTGCGGCAACCTTGATAACGATCGTGAAAATCGTATCAAGCATATACATCATCGAACTTGTCAACTCCATATCAAAGAGCTGCGCAAACTCGGAAATACGCTTTTTAACTTCACCGTAAACAACAACGACAAGAACAACAAGCTTCAGTATCGCCTTTGCAAGCTCAAAAAGCGAGCTGAGCGAAAACATTTTCTTTATCCCGTTTATCGGGCTGAGCTTGCTGAGCTTGAACTTTATAGATTCCCTTGAAAAGAGGAATTTTGTCTGCGCTCCGGTCGCTATTACCGTAACAAGAATGCCAACGATCAGCGTTGGCCCTGCACAGATAAGCAGAACTTTGCCCATTTCAATTGCAAGCTTTGAATAGACCGGCATACCGTCAATAGTATTGCTGTCCATACCTTCGCCTGCAAGGCCGAACCAGTAAGAGAACGCACTTTCGCACGTTGTGATTATAAGCTTGATAGTGACTTTCAGAACGCAGAAAACTATCAGAATAAACGCTGCGGTAACAACGTCCTTGCTCTGCATAACGTGGCCTTTTTTACGCTCTTCACGCCGTTTATGTTCGGTCGCCTTTTCGGTTTTCTCGCCTGCGCTTTCAGCCATTGTATTCTCCCTCCTCTAAGCTATGCGGGAATGAGGGGAAGAACGCCCTCAAGGGTCTCAAGCCATATATCCATAAACTTGTCAATAAAATTCGACAGCGGAACTGCAATAAGAACCAATATCAGAAAGCCAAATCCGACTTTCAGCTGAATGTTGACGACCATTATCTGTATCTGCGGAACGGATTTCATAAGAATGCCGACGCAGAACTGCAAAATCGTCTGTGAAACTATCAGCGGCATTGCAAGCTTAAGTACAAGCGTCAGAACAACGCTGAAATATTCAACTATCGTTATACCAAGGTCAAGATTCAGTCCTCCGAAGCCGAGCGGTATCAGATCGAACGACTTGACGAAAAGCTCGATATATGTCATATGAGCGTTTGTAACGAAAAAATAGAGATACATCATGAAGCTGATGAACGAACCCATGATCGACATCTGCATATTTGTGCCGGGGTCGAATACCTTTGCCATGCCAAGGCCTGCCTGCATATCCATTATTTCGCCGCTCATCTGAACGCTGTAAAAAAACATATCGGTTATAAAACCGAGAACCACTCCGATGAAGCCTTCACGCAGCAGCATTGCAAGATAAACGCCGATGACCTCGCCCGTATCAACAGGCTCCGGCTGACGCACCATTATAACGATCATCGCTATAAAAATGCAGCATACGACCTTTGCTATCCGCGGTATATTTCTTCTCGAAAGTATCGGATTAAAGGCAAAAATGCCGAGAACTCTTGAAAAAACCAAGAGATTTGTTTCAAAATTATCAAACAGGAGATCGTAAAAATCCATTATCTCCTCCTGTTTTAAAGAACAGTCTGGCTGCTCACTTTGGCAATGATGTCGAATATCTCATACATGAAATCATTCAACGAATTTATCATAAACGGGGCCATCAGAAGCAGCATGACCGCAACAACAAGGAACTTCGGAACAAACGTAAGCGTCTGCTCGTGTACCTGAGTTGCCGCCTGAAGTATCGAAATGACCAGACCTACCGCCATGCTCACCAAAAGGAGCGGCCCACCGAGCTTAATGCAAAGCACCAGCGCCTCGCGGAAGATCTGTATAACTAAATCCTGCGTCATATCCTGCCTCCGACTATGTTACAAGAGGGTTGAATCCGTTTACAAGCGAACCCGTAAGCAGCGACCAGCCGTCTACAAGCACGAAAAGCAGAATCTTGAACGGAATAGATATCGTCGTCGGCGGAAGCATCATCATACCCATTGACATAAGCAGCGTTGAAACAACGATATCCACTATCAGAAACGGTATGTAGATAAGAAATCCGATCTGGAAACCGATCTTTATCTCACTTAAAATAAACGCCGGAACGACTGTTATAAAGCTGACTTCCTCAATGAACTCTTCCTCTGTTTCAGCTTCGATCTCTGTATCCGAAAGCTCCAAAAAGAAATTCATCGATTCGTTTGAAGTATTTTTGAGCATCCACGTTTTAAGCGGAACGGAAGCAGCCTTTGCGGCTTCGGTTATTGTATACTCTCCGTTTTTATACGGAACGTATGCAACATCGTTCATCTCGGATAAAACGGGTTTCATAATAAAAATCGTCAAAAACAACGCAAGACCTATCATCACCTGATTCGGCGGAGTCTGCTGAACACCCATCGCATTTCTCAAAAGCGAAAACGAGATGATTATCCTTGTAAAGCAGGTAAGCATCACAAGGATCGACGGTGCAAGCGACAAAACCGTTATCAGAAGAATGAGGTCAACTGTGCTGGAATTATTAATGTCAAGCAGATCGAGCAAATTCTGAGCTTCATCGTCTGTTGCAGGTTTTTCATACGGAAGCTCATCGTCCTGCTGCTCCTGAACCTGTTCATCGGGTTCCTGAAGCGGCTGCGTCTGCTGTGGGACGGAGGTTTCAACGTTCGGTATCGTTGTCACTATCGAAATTTCGGTCGTGGAACTAATACCGTCCTCCGCATAAGCTGCGGTCGGCGTTATCAGCAGGAAAGCTGCCGCCACAGCTATGCATACGGTGATCGGGAGCGCAATTTTTCTGAAAACTGCGCCGGTTTCAGAAATCATTTTTTTCATTGTTTTCCTTACCGTCCTCCTGATCAAACGCGTTTTCCTCTGCGGAAATGTTTTTCTTTGAAAATGCTTTTTTTAGGCTTTCCGAGAAAGACGCTGAAGAATTTTCCGCAGTTTCGCGCTGCATATCGCTGATATCGTCATCGTCGATATCGGAAAGCTTTGTTATACTGTTCGGAGCAACGCCCAAAAGCATACCCTTTTTGCCGACTTTAACGACCATGAGCTGCTTATCCTGTGCGATACCGATACAGTCGATAATTTTTATTCCGTTTTGCAGACCGTTCCAGCCCGTGCTGCGGAATCTCTTGTTCAGCCATCTTGTTCCGTAATAAACGAGAAAGATTAGGCCGATAACTCCCAAAAGGGAGCATATTATCATTAAAACCTCGGGCAAAGCTAAACCCTCTCTTTTAGCCCAAAACCTTCTGGACTGTCTGAAGGATTCTGTCCGGCTTGAACGGCTTAACGATGAAGTCAAGAGCGCCAAGCTTGATAGCTTCAACGACCATTGCTTCCTGACCCATTGCAGAACACATTACGACCTTTGCTGCAGGGTCGCTTGCCTTGATATCCTTAAGAGCCTCGATACCCGTCTTGTTAGGCATTGTAATATCCATAATAACAAGGTCAGGGTGCTCAGCTGCATAAGTATTGCAGGCGATCTCACCGTCTGCTGCCTCGATGATGTTGGTATAGCCGTTCTTTGTGAGGGCGTCCTTGATCATCATTCTCATGAAAGCAGCGTCGTCAACAAGCATAATCTTCTTATCCATAATATATTACTCCTTACCTAAATTATCCAAAAATTTGGATCTAATTATTTCAGTGATTCTGACGGCGAAATTATCATCAATAACGACAACGTCGCCCTTTGCAATGAGGTTTCCGTTTACCACGATATCGACCGGTGCGCCGGCTTGTCTTTCAAGCTCGATGATCGTACCCTGAGTAAACTCCAGTATCTCCTTGACCTTTTTGGTCGTAGAACCTATCTCAACAGTAACATTGAGCGGAACGCCCATAAGAAGCTTAAGGTTATCGTTCTGCTCTTTATTAAGCGAGGCATTGTTATATGAAGCAAAGCTCTGGAGCTGAACGGGCTGAATGTTCATCTGCGGCTGCGGAGGATATCCGTAAGGCTGTCCGGGATACATATTCGGCATAGGCTGACCCTGCGGCATCTGACCGTACATTCCGTACTGCTGCTGCATATTCGGATCGTAGCCGTAAGGCGGCATACCGGGCATTCCCTGCTGCGGCATTCTTTGAGTAGCAGCCGTCTGCGGCATAGGCGCCGGCTGAGGTACCGGCTGAGGTGCCGGCTGAGGTGCAGGCTGAGGTGCAGGTGCCGGTGAAGCTGCTGCCGATGAAGCACCGCCGTTCAAAAGCGCCTCTATCTCTGCCTGAGAGAGAGTTGCTCCGCCGCCCGAAGATGCAGGGGCAGGTTCCGGTTCGGGAGCAGTAGCGGCTGCCGATGCAGATACAACTTCATCTGTTGCTGCGCTGTAGCCTGCCATCATCTTCTCTGCCATTTCCTTGGCAAGATCTATCGTAAGAACGGAGATGAATTCGGAGTTTATAACGCCGTCGATCGTAAGATTGAACTTAATGCTGACAACGCTGTCTTCACCGTTGACCTCATAAAGATCAGCGATTATCTGATCCCCGTTTTCGACCATAGCCTCCGGAGTGGAGATATCAACGGTCGTATCGATTATTTCCGAAAGCGCCGTAGCAGCCGCGCCCATCATCTGGTTCATGACCTCGCATACGGCGGAGATATTCATTTCATCGAACTTGAAATCATCCGTGACCTCGAGCGGACGTCCCATAAGCTGGTTCAGGATAAGCTGAACGTCATTCTGTTTAAGAACGAGAACATTCTGTCCCGAAACGCCCTGTATGTATTTGATTCTGACCATAATGGAAGGCTCAAGTTCAGGAAACGAGAGATCCTTTGCGCTTATGACGGTAACTGTCGGAGTGGTGATCCAGACCTTAGCCGAGAGCAGATTGGAAACGGCAGTTGCTGCCGAACCCATGGTGATGTTCATTATTTCACCGATGGCGTCCATCTCGACTTCGCCGAATCCGTCAACAAGTTTTTCATCACTCATTATTACTCTTACCTCAATTCTTTATATATATTATCGATTTTAACGGCTTTCTTGTTGTTTTTTATGCCAAGTTTGCCGTCAAACCAAAGATTATTCCCGATTTTAACGGTAATATTGCTGTCTATCGGTACATTAAGCGGAATAACATCCCCCTCCTGCAGGGTAAGGACGTCAAAAAGATCAAGCGTAGTTTCGCAAAGCACAGCGTCTATCTTAAGGTCGGAATCCTTAATTGCATCCATAAGAGAAACTCTTCTCTCATTTTCACGCTTCGGATCAAGCTTTTTAGTGCCTCTTGACCACTTGTCGCCGAATTTGGCCATTATTGATTCAAGGCCCATTGCAGGGATACATATCGAAATGGTATTCTTTATATCCTTTATCTCGACTTCAAGCATTACAATGATAACAACTTCATCGGGCGAGAACGGCTGAACGACTCTTGAGTTCGTTTCGACCGAAGTAAGAGAGGGGTTAACGTCAATATAGCTTCCCCACGGTTCTTTGAGGAGCGCAGCCATACGCTTCAGAACGGTCGTCATCAGCTCGACTTCGATCTCGGTAAAATCCCTCGACTGATCGGAATATGTACCTGCGCCGCCCATAAGCCTGTCCATCATTGTAAAGCTGATTGGGTTGGAAAGCTGGAGGATACAGCTTGTTTCAAGCACATCATCATCCATTATTCCCATATTCACCATCGACATCATAACATAATCCGGAAGAGCGTTGTTGAATTCATAGTAGAGCTGCTCTTCAGTCTGAATGACCTCGACCTTGCAGTAAACACGCAGCAGACCGGTCAAGTAAGAGGAAAGCACACGGGAATAGTTTTCAAAAATGCCGTCAATAGTTTTGAGCTGTTCTTTCGTAAACTTTTTCGGCATTTTAAAGTCATAGGTTTTGACTTTTTTCTCGTTTGACTGTTCCTCGATCTCGTCCAAAGCCTTGGTGCCTTCCTCTGAGAAGCTGTTCAGAAGAGCATCGATCTGGCTTTGTGACAGTACGTCAGCCATATATTCGGATCATCCTTTCCAAAAGGCTAAAAAACTAACCTGTTCGTTTATCTGTAAACCTCTGCCTTTATTCGGCGGAAGTGTTTATCGGGATCTTGCTCTCCTTCATTTCGGCGATAGCGTCTTCCTTTGAAACGTAGTTCTTATCGGGGTCGGATCTGCCCGTATCTGCTGCAGGAGCGTCCGCAGCTTCGACAGCGGCGTCGGCATTATCAGCCATTGACGAACCCTCCGAACCGGACGGAAGAACAAAGTTGGTGCCGAATTCAAGCTGAAGCAGCTCGTTGAGGACATCGGAATTGGTAAAATCCATATCGTTTCGGATAAAAACTATTTCAACACGGCGGTTCTGACGTCTTCCCTCTTCGGTGGAGTTATCCTCAAGGGGACGGTTTTTGCCGTAGCCTGCCGATGAAAACTTTTCGGAATCGCAGGCGTCAAGGCTTATCATATAATTGATAACGGAATTGGCGCGTCCGGAGGACAGATCCCATTCATTTACATCGGATGTTGCGCTTGCCGCGGTATGACCGCTGACCTTTATGGCATAGACAAGCTCGTTTATCGAACGTATGCCGTCCGAAATTATATCAAGGATAAATTTACCCTCGTCAAGGAGAACATCGCTGTCGCCTGCGAAGAAAATATTATCTCTGAAACGCATATAAACACCGGTGTCGGACATTTCAACGCTTACGCTGTCTGTAAGCTCGTTTGAAACGATGACCTCTTTAAGATACATAAAGAAATCTTCAAAATCGACTATTTCGGAGTCATCCTCTTCTACTTCGGGGATAGTATCGTCATAAACAGCCGTTGGGTCGTTGTTTGGGTCGGGTTCGCCGACAACTCGGATATCCGTATCGGAGATCTTGCCCTTTGAAAATGCTTCGGCGATATACTGCCATTTGCTTGTATCCATAGATGACATTGAGAACAGAAGAACGAAGAACGTTAAAAGCAGCGTTACCATGTCACCATAGGTATCCATCCAGCTTCCGCCTTCTTCTTCGCTTCCGCCGCCGCGTTTACGAGCCACAAAAATCACCTCACAGTATAAAAACAAATAGATATAACATTATGTAAACAAAAATAGAATAAAAATCGCATTAAAAATAGATTTCAGATAATTATACCACATTTCTTAACAAATTACCATACTTTTTTTGTAAAAATGCAGAAAATTTTAAAAAATCTTTCTTCTGTTGGAAAACGTTACTCGGAAGCCGAAGCGGAACTCTTTCCTGCCTTGGGTTTAGCGGTTGCAGGGAGCATCATTCTGAGCTTTTCTTCAACGTATCTCGGGTTAGCGCCTGCCGCAATAGCGAGCGTACCCTCTTCGATTATCTGTAAGCAAAGGATCTCCTGATTGTGGTTATATTTGCAAAGGTTACCGATAGGGCCGCAGAAAAGATGGGCAACGATACAGCCGTAGAACGTTGTGATAAGGGCTGTTGACATCGAAAGACCGAGCGTTGCTGCGGAATCGGAGCTTGTAACGTCCATTCCCTTAAGCATATTGATAAGACCAACGAGCGTACCTACCATACCCATCGCAGGAGCAACGGCGGAACCCTTTATCCATAATGCGAAGTTGCTTTCGTGACGTTCACACATAAAGTCGATAGAGTCGTCAAGCATAGACTTGATCTTGTCCGATTCGTTCGCGTCGACTATGAGCATGAGCGCCGACTTCATGAACGGGTCTGTGCAGGCGTTTGCGCTTTCTTCGAGTGCAAGGATACCCTTCATACGGGCAGTCTTACAATGCTCGACCATCTGAGAGATATAATCCTCGGGGTTGTACTTTTTGGGCAGGAATGCAATTTTAAGCATTTTGCCGACATTTTTGAGGACTGAAGCAGGGTATGTAAAAATAAGCGCACCGACAGTACCGCCCAAAACGATAAGCACCGAAGACGGATCCCAGAAGTTAAGCATACTTCCTCCCTGCAAGATTCCGAAGACAATAAGTCCGATAGCCAAAAGAAGACCGATAATACCTGAAATATTCATGGGGTAGATATCCTCCTTGATAAATTCTTTATAATTAACGAGTTAAAACCCGGATTTTTCATTGATTGTCGCCGAATCTGCGGCGGAATTCATAAGATTTTTCAATAATTTCGTCAAGCTTTTCTTTAAGTATATAGCGATGACCGTTCATCATCGTAACAACAGTATCGGGAGTTTCCTCCGCAGCTTCGATGAAATCTTCATTGAGCATAAGCGGCGTCCCGTTAAGCCTTGTAACCAGTATCATAATTTACTCACCTTTAACACGCCCTCGGAGGTGCGGCTGAGCATTGCACCGAGCCGCACTTTACCCTAAGGCAAAAAATTTATCTCTTGAGGTTTACGAGTTCTTCAAGCATTGAGTCGGATGTCGTGATGATTCTTGCGTTAGCCTGGAAACCTCTCTGTGTAACGATCATATCGGAGAATTCCTGCGCAAGGTTTACGTTGGACATTTCGAGCTTGTTTGAAGCGATAGTGCCTGCGCCCTGCTCGCCAGCCTTCTTTACCTTGCCCGAGCCGGAAGCTGCGGTTTCGGTGAAGCTTGTGTCGCCATTTTCAATAAGACCCTCGGGGTTGTCGAAAACTGTGATCTCAACACGGGCGATAGCTTTGAGCGTGTTGTTGTATGTTGTTGTGATAACGCCGTCCGAGCCGATAGTGAATGCGGCAAGGTCTGCGTAGGTGAACTTACCTGTTACAGCCTCTTCTTCAATCTTTCTTGCTTCTGCAAGAGTATGAGCTGTTGCGGCCCAGTTTGTGCCGTCATCCTCCATGTGGAATGCAGACATACTTGCTGTGCTTGCGGGGTCTGCTGGATCCTTCATGTTATACTTGAAGAAAACAAGTTCGTTATCATCTTCAACGCTGACATAGTTTCCCTTGACATCGCAGAGGTAATAGGTAACATCTCCTGTTGTTTCATCCTTGTCGATATCGCCCTGCTTGAAGCCTACAACTTTTCCGTCCTTGACAACAGCCTCGGGCTTTCTGTCTGTATAAAGATAACCGGTATCGGGGTCGGTGTAGATTCCGTAAGCCTTTGCGATAAGGTCGTTGATGTTGATAGTGTTGCCGAAGGTATAGTCGGTGGAATTTATCTGAGTATCGCCGTTTGTATCTTCAAGGGAAATCTTGAGAAGCTCCTGTGCGCTCAGGTCGCTGTTCTTGAGAAGACCTGCTTCGGAGTTTCTTGTACCGAGGATAAATCTGTTGTTGTTTGAAACGAGGTTGCCGGCGCTGTCGATGCCGAAGTTGCCGTTTCTTGTGTAGGTGATAGAGTCGGGGGAAGCTGTATCAAGCGGAGCGCCGCCGTCTGCGCCCGAGGAGAATGCTGCGGTCGCAAAGAAGCCGTCGCCGCTGATAGCAAGGTCAAGAGTTCTGTTCGTGGACTGGAACGAGGACTGTGACATATCCTTATCGATAGAAGCGACCTGAGTACCGTAGCCGACAGTTGAAGGGTTGTTACCTGCAAAGCTTTCGGTACCTGCAGCGGCAGTCTTTACCGACTGGTAGAAAACATCGCTGAAGGAAGCTCTTGACGATTTGAAGCCGTATGTGTTAACGTTAGCGATGTTGTTACCGATAACGTCCATTTTTGTCTGGTGGGAGGTAAGTCCCGAAACGCCTGAATAAAGAGATCTAACCATTTTAATAACACTCCTTAATAATTATCTGTGCTGCAAGCTGCGTCCGTCAAGTCGGTCGGGGCGCAAGTCTGATCTCCAAAAGGGCCGATCAATTTTTTCATGCAGCTTTTTTAGCTTACATTATAACAGTTGAATCAATATTCGTGAAAATGTTTCCCTGCATATCATCTGCAGAAAGAGTTGTAATTACCTTGTTGTTTTTTACGCTGACGATAAAAGCATTTGAGCCTATCATAACAAGAGCGTCATTCGAGCCTTTTTCACCTGCAAGCTCAACAGCCTTATTGAGCCGTTCAAGAGTATCACCGTTTTCAATGTCGATCTGCCGTTCGGAGATCCTCTCTAAAGCGTGTTTGGAAAAGACCACGCCTCCGGTGTTTTGCTCTGTACGCCTTTTTTCGTCAAGCTGATTCTGCAGTTCCTTTGCAAAACCGCTGTTCTGCGGCAGGCTTTCGGTGCCTTGAACGGAAGGAAATCCGCCGACCTTGCCTGTCGTGACGGCTGTAATGCCTCTCGACTGCATTAAATCGCTGATAAGCACTCCGGAACACCGTCCTTTCTGTTATCCGACTACATTTACTCCCATGGAAGTGAGGTTTTGTCTGAGATCCTCAAACTTCTTAGCGGACTGTGACTTTGCGTTGAAAGCAATTGAGATCTCGAACGGAGTAACATCATCTCCGACCTGACCGTTGATGATCTGGTCAAGAGTATATTTTCCCGATGTTTCGAGCCAGCCCGAATGACCGTTATCGAAAAGAATCTCAACGCGCTGTTTGCCGTCCTTGAACGTAACGACTTCACCAAGTCTGCCAACGCCGCTGTATCCTATCTCTGTGATCTCTCTTCCGCTGATCGTTCTGCCGATAACGTTTGTGGTATCTATTCTTGACATTATAGCATTGTTGTGAATGAACTTGATGTCATACATTCTTGTTCCGAGAGCGTCTGCAAGAGCTGCTTCTTCGGGATATTTGTCGGCGTTAAGTCTGTGCGGCTTGCAATCCGCGGTGGAAATGCCGGGTTTTGAATCGGAATAGAGTTCAAGACCATATTTCTGACTGTAACGTGAGCTGTATTCTCCGCTTTTAATGATGTTGTAGACCTCTGCATTGGTGAGCGTAGGTGTGAGATTTCCTGTTCTTGACGCTTTTGCAACAGCAAAAAGATTATCTTCGTTAAGCGGAATATCATACGCTCCGGCGGTAAGCTCTTTTACGGAAGAAGTTGGATTGGAATATGATGTGCTTATGCCTGCATTCTGGTTTTCCGCAATAAGATTTGTGGAAATAACATCATTGCTGTTGTCGGTATTGAGTGACAAGGTCGAAAGCTCCTCGTCAAGATCGTTATATACTGCATAAAATGCCGCTGCATAATCGGGAACATCAAGCTTTGTGACCGTAACAGTTTCATATCCGTCAAGGTTCGGCTTGATATTGTTTATAACGCTGACCGCTTCTGTTTCTGCGCCGCTGATAGAGTCGATCGTACTCATAAGCTCGCTGAACAAAGCGTCCGACTGAGCCATATATCCGGACATAACAGCTGCTTCCTGAACCGTATTATCGGTTATCTCTGTACTCCCGCCGTCAGTATCGCCTTCTGTTTCGGAAGAACCGTTTTCTTCATTGTTTCCTGTGTTTTTAAGAGAGATATCCTGGAGCAGATACTTATCCTTTCCGTCAACGATAACGTAAGCGTTTCCGTCAAGCATAAGGACGTTTGTTACCTTGCCCGATGCGATTATCTCTTCCTCGGTAGCACCGTGTACATTTACCTCCTGATCGATAAGCCTTGAAAGCATATTGTAGATATCGGAAGATGTGACGTTGGAAACCGTTGAAACTTCGTACTTGCTGCCGTTTACAACAAGATAGGGCTTGCTGTCAACAACAACGACCGATTCAACAATACCTGTGTCATAATCATTGCCGTCATTAACGGTAACTGCCTTTCCGACAAGATTTGTAGCATAGCTGATGTTGGACTGGTTGGTCATATTCTTGATGCCTTCGAGCATCGAATAGGACGACATCTGCTGGAGCATTTCGGAATCGCTCATAGGATCGTTGAAATCCTGATTTGACATCTGAGCAGCAAGAACTTTAAGGTAGCTGTCAAAGTCCATGTAAGATGTAGCTTCATCGCCTTTTGTCGTATCAACGACCTTGTTGCTGTACTTGGAATAAGCACCGCCGGTCGAGTCGATCGAAAGGCTGCTCAAGCTGTTAGCCATAATTTTGCCTCCTTTAAAAGATTTTTTGCATCTGAAACCTGTGCTTCATCCGCTTCTGCTGCATCGCCTATGCCGGTGATACGGCTGCTTCCGCGGTTTTCGCTCTGAGGAGCTTCATCATTTCGGCGGTTAAAGCCCTGATTGGTAAAATCAAGTCCCATATAGGACGCTGCTTCGGATGGAGCCACAACATTAACGCTGCCAACGTTTATGTTCTGCTTTGCAAAGCTTTCCGCAAGAACGGAAGAATTTGCCGCAAGCGCTCTGCCGACTTCCTCATTGGAAGCTGCAAGAACTACCGAAACCGCACCGGACGTATCAGAGGTGAGCTTTACTGCGACCTCGCCGAGATTTTCAGGCTTCAAAACAACCACGAGTTCCTTTACCGCATCATTTTGAGCGGTCGAAACAACGCTTTCGGTTATCTGTCTTACCGCGAAATCAGCAAGCTCTCTGTAAACCTGAACAGGGTCGGACGGTATCTCCGCATCGTCAAAAACATCGGTACGGATAGGCATCTGAACTGCCAAACCTGCATTCTGCACAGCATTGTTTTCAGCCGAGCCTGTGATAACTCTGACCTGAGCCGAAACATCGTTTATACGCGCAAACGCTGCAGTTTTGTGAAGCACGGTAAAGGAGTTATCCATTCCGTTTTCTGCTGTATCTTCGGCTTTTCCGCTGTAAAGTGCAAGCTTCAAAGCGCTGCTGAAACTCTCAAAGGACGGCAGATCGTTAAAATCAGCCTTGTTTTCAAGTATAGACGTTATCGTTTCCGCTTTCTGCGACGGCGTTATATCGCCTGCGAGGACTTCCGTTACGGAAGCTGCCTTTGCAGCGGCTTCAAACGTTACTTTTTCTGCATTTTCCTCATTGACATCGCCAAGCTCCGCTCCCGATATCACACTCATCATCGAAACGACTGCGTCTGCGAGCGCCGCAAGATCGGTATCATCGCTTTCTGCAAGCTTTTTCAGCTCGTCTGCAAGCTCATCGGCGGTCTTCCCCTCGGCAAGTCCCGTTTCAAGCACAGCCGAAACATCTCCGAGCGTAAGCGCAAGTCCCGATTCATCGTCCGAAACAAAGTCCTCTTCCGCTTCCGATGTAACAAGCGTTATCATATTGGAAAGGATAGAGATAACATCGTTTTTTTCCGAGCCGTCATCGAGTACCGTGCCGCCGTTCGAACTGCCGAACATAAACCGTTCTGCCGCATTTCCGACCGAAAGCATCATCTTTAAGATCGGAAGAGCGTCGTGTAGGGAAAGAGTGTAG
>CAMJES010000026.1 GCA_946404705.1 uncultured Ruminococcus sp.
ATCCCTTTGTAAGAGAGATCGATGTTTTGTTAAGCTTTACCGAAGCTGCAGACGATGGAACAGCAGCTACTGTAACTATCATCATAAACGCAAGGAGTGTGCTTAAAAATGATTTAAAAAAGCTTTTACTCATACGCCATACCTCCTGTTATGTTAATTGTGGGATTTTACTTTATGTCTATTTTACCACTGCTGTTATAAAAAGTCAATTAAAAAGGGAATACAATAGAATTACAATCCGGTAACATTTGCCTTTGCTCAGTCTTCGGTGTATTTGTCCCATGCTTCATCAGCAAGGAATTCATAATCTACACCCTCGGTGAGGATAAATCTCTTTTCGGATTTTGCCGAACCGTAAGGAGTATAATCATATATAAATGTCTTATCGCCGTATGCCCGTGATTTCGGCATATTCGCATAAACAGTATAGTATTCGTATTCTCCGCTGTATACTGCAAATACCGAATTTGAATAAGCCTCGTCATAGCCGTTCGGAACAAGAACATACCTTGTTACCTTTTTCCCGTCATATTTTACGGATTTTTTAAGGATAATATCGTCCTTTTCCCGAACACAAGGAGATTCCTCATAAACGGTATAATACTCATACAGGTCTGCAGCCTCCGCAAGAACGGTCGCAGCGTGAGCAGGGTCGCATTCCTTGGGTTCAAGGACATAGAAAATCTCTTTCTTTGCGTTCTCCGCTGTGTATATCACATCGGTTTTAGTGCGTTTTTTCGGTTCTCTGTTCCATACCGCAACGTCATAAGCGTTGTTTGTAACGGTAACGGGAATGATCACGGACAGTTTTTTATCCGTTGAGGAAGAGATCTTTACATTTCCCGTACCCTCACAGAAGCCGTTTACCTTAACATTAATAACGTTTTTCGCGCTGTCTACGGAATACTCTACATCAAAACAATGCTTATCCGTGGAAAGGATTTTCAGATCCTGCAGCTTTACCGTAGACGAGGCAATAGTGAACTCGGAGGTAAGATTCTCGTTGACAAATACCGAATCTACCGAAACAGTCAATCCCGATTTTGAAAGCTCACTTACAACTGTTCCTGTGCCGACCTTGACCTCGACATATTTATAAACGCTCTTTTCATAACCCTGTGCATAGATCTTTATCTTCGCAGTTCCGTCCGAAATGCCTTTGATATTTACGGTCGTAACATCTCCGCTGAAGCCTTTATTTGAAAGAGAAGCCGTTGCTATGCTTTTATCCGAACTTTTAACGGCAATATCGTGTGTTCCGATAGCCTTTACCGAAACGGAAACAATTTTGCCCTTATCGACCGATACCTTATTCTCATTTGTGGCAATGCTGCCCGGTTTGACGGTGACTTTGCACTCAAAAACGCTTTCTCCGAGCGTTGCGCTGATGGTTGTTGTGCCGATCTTCTTGCCTGTGACAACGCCCTTCTTGGTGACCGTGGCAATTGTTTCGTCAGCAGATGACCATGTGGGCTTTTTCGTTGTTCCGACCAAGCTCAAAGTTACGGAATATCCCTTCACAACGGATACAGATCTTCTGTTGAGAGCAATTTTCTTGGCAAATGAAGGAATAGCCGCAACTGTTACGATCATCATAAGCGCAAGAAGCAAGCTCAAAATTGATTTAAAGCTTTTTCTGCTCATTTTACTTCTCCTTCTGTTTGGTATTTCTTATATCTTACCATTTCAAGAATATAATGTCAATGAAAAAGAAAATACAATAGCATTACAACATGGTAACATTTGTATATGAATATTTTTTTATTTCGGATATGCAAACATCTGCACCCAGTATACTCCGGATTTTCCCACGCCGAGATGAGTAAAGCCGCTGTCGAGTATATTTGCCCTGTGTCCGGGGGAATTCATCCACATATCAACGATATACTCCGCCGAATTGCTTCCATATGCAATATTCTCGCCGGCAGCCCAATAGCTGTATCCGGCTTCGTCCATTGCGGTATAGCATGATCTTCCGTCAGGGCGTGTATGATCCCAACATGTCACTATTTCCTGCGCTCTTACATCTGCGGCAGAGCAAAGCACGGGATCGAGCGTAAGCGGAGCAACTCCTGCCTTTTCGCGCTCGATATTGCAGTAGTAAAGCACCTGTTCGGCATAGCTCATTCCTGCGGTCGGATCGGAGAGATCTTCAGCCGATTCATCTTCACCGAAATCAACGGTCACGGTTGTCTTATTTGCACTGTTTCCGGAAGATGAACCGTTGACCTTTACGGTAATATATTTATACACCGAGTTGGGATACTTCTTTGAATAGACCTTTATCTTGGTTTCGCCCGAAGAAACGCCCTTTATCGTAAGATATATCGTGTTTCCGTTCCATTTTGCGTTGTTCCAGCTTGCCTTTGCAACGTTTTTATTGCTTGAAGAAACCCCGAGGGTATGGCTTCCGACAGCGGTTATCTTTACCTTGACCGATTTGCCCTTGTCAAGGGAGATACTTGATTTTCCGACAGATATTTTTCCGAGAACGACCTTGACCTTGCATTTTAAGGTCTGATTGTTCACCTTTGCGACTATGTAGGTCGTGCCGCTCTTTTTTGCCGTGACCTTGCCCTTGCTTGAAACAGAAGCTATCGTGCTGTCCTGCGACGACCATTTTACCGTTTTGCTTGTACCGCTTATTTTCAGCGTTGTGGAATAGCCTTTTACAAGCGTTACCGATGTTTTGTTTATCTTGACCGCCGCCGCTGACGATGGGATGACCGCAACAGAAACGACCATTGCCAGCGCAAGAATAAGCGCGCTGAACGATTTAATAAGTTTACCCATATTTTCCCTCCATAAAATATATACATATTTATATTATATCATTATCGGATATCAAAGTCAAGCACCGATATACCGTGTTATGCGTCTATAATATAAGATATAAAAAACACTTTCCCACATATTGTCATTTCTGCGAAAATATGATATACTGAAAAAAGGAGGAATTTACAATGGAACTGCTTAAAGAACTGAAAAAAATCGGACTGAAAAAATTTCTCTGGCTTACCGCCGCAGGAATTATCAACGCATTCGGCATAACAATGTTTCTTGCGCCGGTCAACCTTTACGACAGCGGCATCTCGGGTACATCAATACTGCTTTCAAGCCTTACGCCTGACTTTTTCTCGCTGTCATTTTTCCTTATCGTGCTTAATGTCCCCTTGTTCCTTTACGGAGCAAAAAAACAGGGCGTGATATTCACTTCATCCGCAATTTACGCCGTCCTTGTGTATTCGCTGACTGCATGGCTGATAACGGACGTCCTGCCGATAGACGTAAGCTTTGTTTCACCGCTTGCAGGCTCGGATCTGCTGCTCTGCTCGCTGTTCGGCGGACTTATATCCGGAATAGGCAGCGGACTTGCGATACGTTCGGGCGGCGCAATGGACGGCATAGAAATAATGGCAGTCATATTCGCAAAAAAGATAGGCATTTCGGTCGGAACGTTCGTTATGGTATACAATATTCTGCTGTACATAATCTGCGGAATCATACTTAAAAGCTGGATATTGCCGCTTTATTCGGTCGTTGCCTATACAGCAGCTCTGAAAGCGGTAGACTTCATAGTCGAAGGTATCGACCGCTCAAAATCAGCGTTTGTCATTACCGAAAAAGCCGAGGAAGTCAGCGCAGCGCTTTCCGAGGAGTTCGGCTGCGGAATAACGCTTATAGACGCAGTCGGATATTACTCAAAATCGCCGAAAACCGTGCTTTATATCGTTGTAAACCGATTCCAGATAACCCGAATGAAGAGTATCGTCCAAAACTGCGACCCCACAGCGTATGTGACCATATCCGAAGTAGCGGATGTGTTCAGATTTAATACAGCGAAGCCGGAGTAAATCGTAATGCGTAATTGCTGCAGCGCTAACATTTGTCATTAAAACCGTGAAGCGGACGAAAGTTTACGTTAATTCTGCAAGAATTTCGCTTTGTTTAAAGCGTGGACGTAAACTTTTGTCCGCTTCGCGGTTTTAACGGCATAATTCCGCACTCCGAATTTCGAATTCCGCATTATATTTCATCTCCTGATCAGCTTGAAAATTACGCTGTTCTCAAATTCAAGCGGTCGGTTATAACGGAAAAATACAATTCCGTCAAACGGCGCTTTTACCTGCGAGATCACTTCCCCTTCCATCGGGTCAAATATCTCACAGAGCTGATCGCCTTTGGAAAATCTGTCGCCTGCGTTCACCTTCGGAATATATATTCCTGCGATATTCGAATGTATCTGCACGACATCTTTTTCGCTGATTATTTCGGTAAGGTATCCTCCTTTGCCGCTTCCTTTTATTATGCCCTGACGCGTCATAAATCTTATAACGCTGTCAACGGCGTCCACGGCAGATCTTTCGTCAATATTATCGGTGGAGTTAAGGAAAAACGAAAAGGCGTTCGTTTCCCATATCTGCCAGTTATAGTTGAGCGTTGTTGTATCATACGGACGAGGTTCTCTTACAAAGGCATAAGGCAGTCCGAAATCTCTCATCTTTTCGGGATCGGTAAAGCCCGTATGCATAAGCTTTACATGTGTAAGAAAATCCCCCGGCTGATAAAAGCTTGCAAACTGTATACCGAATTTATATCCGCGAAGCTGTTCGAAAAGTCCGTCTGCGATACGCTGTGTTGTTTCGCCGAGGCTGTAACCCGGAAACATTCGGTTTATATCGGTGTTATCCATTGTCCAAAAGCGCTTTCCGATATTCATGCTGTAATAATTTACGCAGGGAACGACCATTATCTCGCAGCCGTCGGCAATTCTGCCGTAGGATTCTATCCTTTGCAGCTCCTTTATAATCTGTGAGCAGACATACATCTGCTGAACCTCGTTGCCTCTCATTGCGCCGACTACGCAGATAGATTTTTCTCCGCTTCCGAATTTATATCCCAAAACGTCAAGAGGTTCTCTGTACGGAGATTCTATTGAATATAATGTGCATTTACGCATTATTCTTACCTCCCAAAATTCTTGCAATAAGAGAACCGCCGTAAACGACCGGAAATTCTCTGAGCGTGAATATCTTTCCTGCGCACGGTGCGGTGACATATTCCTCCACGCGGCCTGTCGCAGGGTCGAGGACATCTCCTATATGTGCGCCCTTTTCTATATCCACCCAATGGTCAACGCAGGGAACGAAAATCCCTGCCGCCGATGAATTAATGAAATCAACGTCATGATCGGTGGATAAAATAGGCTCTCTGACGGGCTTGGTTTTGCCGTTCCAAACGCCGACATTTTTAAGCAGATTTAATATGCCGTCAAAAAGCTGGTCGCAGTATTCCTTTGTGATACGCATACCAACGCCCATTTCCACAACGAGCGTTTTTGTTCCCAACTCGTTAAGGCTGTATGCAAGCGTGGATTCCAGTACCGTTGCCGCAGAGTGTACCCAAATATAATCGATATTCAGCATTTTTGCATACGGCACAAGCTCGTCTGCCGATATCTCGTTTATTCTGACCTGCGGTATCTCTTTGAGATAAATGTTGCTTGAATGGATATCTATGCAGATATCCGCGCCCTTTATATCGGAGATGATATCGGCGGCAATGCACTCCGCCATTGTTCCCTCCGATGTGCCGGGGAAGATTCGGTTCATATCCAGATCAAACATCGGGATACCTCTTGTAATGGAATCTATGCCGAGCGGATTTAACGCCGGATAAATATCAACAATTCCGTCAAGTGCGGAAGAATTTTCACTCAAATAACCTGCAAGCTTTGCGCAGACATACTGCCCTTCAAGCTCATCGCCGTGCGTACCCGTGACGATACACACCCTTTTTTTCCCTGTCAGGCCCATATTCGGATTCGTGATGCGGTTTCTCTTGATAACAAGGTTTTCATTTACCGCAAGGCCTGCCTGTGCTATTGTCTTTACCAACAGTATCACCCTTTCACTTTACATTTTCCCATAAATCAGATTTCCGTAACTGCGGAAAATATCTCCTGCGTACAAGCGCTGCTGCCCAAATACAGTCCCCGTTCAATGGGACAGTCGGCATAATCTCTTCCGTGGCATATTTTTATGTAATTATCGCCGCAAAGGCAGTTATTGGTAGGGTCTATGCCTATCCAGAAGCTGCCGTCGTTTATCTCTGCCCATGCGTGAGTTTCGCCGCTTTGGTATGCTAGTCCCGATACATATCTGCATCGGATGCCGCCAAGTCTGCACAGCGACAAAAAAATGTGCGCGTAATCCTGACATACTCCCACACCTGCGGCAAAAGCCTCGCCTGCGGTCGTATTTACATTGGTTACGCCCTTTTCATATCTCATTGAATTAAACAATCTGTCCGATATCGTCATAGCATTTTCGGTCACGCTGCCGTTAAGCTCCGACCTTATTCTGCCGAAAAAAGACATTATCTCCTCCGTGGGTTCTGTAAGCTTTGAACCGAAGCCGTAGATATACGGAGCTTCGCCGTTAATTCTGTACACGGATTTGACCGTGGCGACGCCCTTTATCTTAAAAGAAAAGCTGTTGTGCGCTTCGGGTATTCTTCCGCAAAGCAAGGAATTTCCGAAGCTGTCATTGCTGCACCATATCCCCTTGTCATCGGGTGTGATTATGCAGCGAAGATCGCCGATGATCTGCCTGTCGTCGGAAACAGGCAGACATCGGAGAGTAAAGCAATGGGAATTTATATCATTCCCGAACAAAAGCCCTGTACTGTACTCAAACGACAGCTTTTTCAACGCCCTGTTCCTCGAATAAATGCTCTATGCAGTATATAGCTTCATTCCGACATTCTTTCCAGTCTTCTCCTCTTGAGATCACCTCTTTAAGTCCGTTGTATGAACTGCGGTTCACACCGCTTCCGAAACCGTCAAGATAGTGAGTAAGATACGAAACGGATTTTTCGATCTCCTCGGGCGGATACTCGAGCCTAAGGAAAAGATCGACTCTTTCAACGGCTTTTCCTATGTAAATAACATCCTTTGCGTCAAAATCGGTCATATTGTTGTCAATGCTTCCCCAGAAAGCGTAAATCTCATCTCTCACCGGAAGAAGATCGTAGCGCAGCTTGGTCGTTCCCTCGCTCTTTTTAAGCTTGTCCACAGCCATCTGCAGATAGGAAAGCGACGGCGTTTTGATCGTTTCGCGGAGAACAATGCCGTTTCCGAGCGCTCTGTCCAAATTTGACAGTATCGAATCGGGAACTGCGGCGTCAAAAATATATCTGTTCAGAAAATCGTCCGAGTCGGTGTAAATATCGGGAACGGAGATCTGTTCAAGATATTTTTTGTAGTAATACTGATCGACGTCTATCATAACGTCATAATATTTAAAGAATGAATTGAGAGTTGTGAAAACTCTTTCCGTATATCGTCCCAGCCAGTAAAGATTGGAACTTTTGCTTAATGCGACAGTACCCATGTGTCTTTAAAGCCTCCTCCTTGTGATGAATTTACAACAAACGAATCGGGATTTCTCGAAAAACGTGTTAATCCGCTTGCCCAAACTCTGGTCGTTTCTCCCGAAAGCACAAATGCTCTTAAATCAGCCTTTCTCATTACGGTTTCCTCTCCGTCAACAACGGGAAGATCAATAAAATCAATGACCTCCTGCGCAATGAAGCGGCGCGATTCTTCCGTGATAAGCTTTCTCCATTTTTCAAGCTCCTCCGAGGACATATCTCTGCCGAAAACAACGCCGTAGCCGCCTGCCTCGGAAACGTCCTTGACAACGAGCTTTTCAAGATTGTCAAGCACCTACTTCCTGTCCTCTTCATAAAACGGAAGATAGGTCGGAGCATTTTTTAGTATCGGCTCTTCGCCGAGATAATATTTTATCATCTTCGGAACGAAATAGTATATTCCCTTGTCGTCCGCAACACCGTTTCCGGGAGCATTGATTATCGCAACATTTCCTGCACGGTAAGCGTCCATAATATGCGGAACGCCGATAAGCGACTCGGGCAGGAACGTCAGCGGATCCATATACTCATCGGATATCCTGCGATAAACAGCGCCTACTCTCGTCTTTCCGCCCTCGAAATCCTTTATGTAAAGAATGTTGTTCTCAACAAAAAGGTCGGTGTTTTCGGCAAGGATAGCGCCCGTCTTCTCTGCGAAATACGAATGCTCGAAATATGCCGCATTGTATCTTCCCGGAGTAAGGATAACGTTTATTCCGCCGCAGTTGACATAATCCATCGTGTCCTTGAGCAGCTTCGCATAATTGCGGTTATCGACAATATCATTATCGGAGAACGAACCGGGACTTGCCACACGGCAAAGCTCTCTTGCGATAAGCGGATAGGAAGCGCCCGACGGTATCCTCAGATTATCTTCAAGGATATACCATGTGCCGTCCTTAGCCTGAACAAGGTCTATGCCCGAAATATGGCTGTATATCCCCTTCGGCGGAACGACTCCCTCGCACGGCGCAAGATATCCCTTTGAAATGAACACGAATTCTTCGGGAATGACCTTGTCCTTTATGATCTTCTTTTCGGTGTAAATATCCTTCAAAAACAGGTTAAGCGCGTCTACTCGCTGGATAAGTCCCTTTTCCATTTTTTCAAAATCATCGGCTGTAATTACTCTCGGGATAGCGTCAAACGGAAAAAGCTGCTCTTTGAATTCTCCGTGCTTGTAGATCCCGAACTTTACACCATATCTTGCAAGGAGCTTGTTTATCTCCTTTGCGTTTGCAACGGGCGTATTCATGGTATCATCTCACTTTATGATAAAAAATAAAAGCAGCGAAACTTAAACCGTTGATTTAAGCTTCGTTGCTTTCTGTAATTATAATACCATTATTTGCTCGGTTAGTCAATTGTCAAATATGACATTTTTCAGCAATGCTTTGCAATAATTTTATATTAATCCTGCAAATTGCGTTAATTATATTGCATATTATTGCACTTTTATTAAAAAATTTGCATAAAGAATTATCAATTCTTGCAATCTTTATATTTTCCGCTTAGTTGAGGATATCGTGAAGGAGTTTATCTTTACTTTCAATATGCGTATTGCGTATCTTTTCACGCAGCGGAAGAACAAGTGCGGGTGAAACCGAAAGCTCGTCTATCCCCATTGCAAGAAAGACTTCCGTAAGCTCCGTATCGCCTGCAAGCTCGCCGCAAATACCTATCCAAGCGCCGTTTTCGTGAGCATTTTTTGCAGCAGCGGCTATCATTCGCAGCAGCGCCTTGTGGTGAGTGTCGCAGAACGCGTCAAGCTTTGGGTTCTGACGGTCGAGTGCAAGGGTGTACTGCGTAAGGTCGTTCGTTCCGACGCTGAAAAAGTCCACTTCCTTTGCGAGAATATCGCTTATCATTACAGCGGCAGGCGTTTCTATCATTATGCCGATCTCAACATCCTCTGCAAAAGGAATTCCCTCGTCCGAAAGCTCCTTTTTGACCTGCTCAATAATATGCTTTATCTGCCGCACCTCTTCAAGCGAGATTATCATCGGGAACATTATGCCAAGACTTCCGAATACCGAAGCGCGGTAGAGCGCCCTTAGCTGCGTCTTAAATATCTCAGGGCGTGTCAAGCATATACGGATAGCGCGCAGACCGAGCGCAGGATTTTCCTCTTTTCCGAGTTCAAAATAGTCTATCTGCTTGTCAGCACCGATATCGAGCGTTCGGATTATGACCTTTTTGCCCGACATTCGTTCAAGCACCGTTTTGTAGCATTGGAACTGCGTTTCCTCATCGGGATAATCGCTGCTTTCAAGATAGAGGAACTCGCTGCGGAACAAACCTACTCCACCTGCGTCATTTGCAAGCACAGCGCCGAGATCTCCGAGTCCGCCGATATTTGCATAGACCTCTATCCTCTGACCGTCAAGCGTAACATTGTCCTTGTTTTTAAGGCTTTGCAGAAGCTCCCTTTTCCGCAGCTCCTCGTCACGCTTTTTAAGCATTATTTCCCTTGTTTTTTCATCGGGGTCGATGTAAACAACGCCCGAAAAGCCGTCCGCAATAGCTTCTCTGCCGTCGAATTCCTCCGAAAGCTCCGAACCGATGCCTATAACGGCAGGAATGTTCATCGTCCTTGCAAGTATTGCCGTGTGCGAATTTGCGGAACCCTCGGCGGTGCAGAACGCAAGCACCTTTGACTTGTCCATCTGAACGGTTTCCGAGGGCGCAAGGTCGTCTGCAAAGATGATAGTTTCCTCTTCCGAATCTGTACCGTTTCCCGAGCGGTTCATAAGGTTTCGTATAAGCCGCGCGGAAATGTCTTTTACGTCTGCCGCACGGCCTTTCATATATTCATCATCCATAGATGAAAACATCTCCGCAAAGTTGTCGGAAGTCACCGCGACCGCATATTCGGCGTTAAGGTTCTGCTTTTCAATGAAGTTCAGTATGGACTCAACATAATCGGGGTCGTCCAGCATCATCTGATGTATCTCAAATATCTGAGCGTTGGCTTCGCCTATTTCACGAAGCGCCTTGTCATATAACTCTTTCAGTTCGTCGATCGTTAGCTCCTTTGCTTTTTCAAAGCGCTCCTTTTCGGCAGCGGCGTCTTCAATATGTCTGCGCTTTACGCAGAGGTCGTCCTGCTTGTGAAATTTTACCCTGCCGACTGCAACACCTCCGGAAACGCCTTTTCCGTGAAGCTCTGTCATTTGTTCACCACTCCTTGCATTTATAAATTCGTGAAAAACTACTGTCGTTTTCTTCCTTTACCGTTTTATTATTTCAAGTTTTCAGCATTTAATACAATTCATAATGATTATAACATAACATTATATTTTTTTCAACAGAAAACGCCCCGATGGCGATAATTACCATCAAGGGCGTTGATTTTCAAAAGCGTTTGTTTTTTATTCCTAATTAAATGAAAAATTAACAAAATTCCTAATTAAATGAAAAATTAACAAAAAAATAACTTGGGATTTATATACCAAGCTTTGCATTTGTTGACATTTTTTGCATCGGTGTGATATAATTATAAAGGATATTTACAGCTTATAACCATTGCGAATTTTTATAAAACTACCTAATAGTTTTTAAACGGCATTACATCTGAAAAGGAGATGAAGCAAAATGACGTTTAATGTTACCGCAGAATGCATAGCTATGTATCTATCTCTTATAATAGGAATATCCGTTTCGCTCAGCATTGCAAAATGGACTTATGAAAAAAGAGTATTTGTAGCCTGCGCATTTTCAATTTCACTCAGTTCTTGTTTTAATATTTTTTCCGCAGTTTTTATAAATAATTACGGAAGCGTTCCGGTATGGCTCAATTATACCGTGACGATGCTTTATTTTGCGTTTCTGTTTATTACGCTTGCTATATTCTATATGTTTTTTTTGCATATCATAGAAAGAGAAGACTCCGCGTGGAAAAAGCGCTATACAAAAGCGATGCTCATTCCGCTCTATGCTTCTCTGGCGGTCGTGTTCACAACGCCGCTCACAAAGCTGCTTTTCAGCTTTGACTAAAGCGGATATGTCCGCGGAAAACTCAGCAAGCTGACCTATGCAGTTATGCTGTATACAGCTTTCCTGCTTGTATTTGCAGCTCTGAAAAACGGCAGGAAAACAACTTTCAGAGTAAAAATACTGATAGCTTTCTTCCCCGTCCTTTCGGGATTGGTAATGCTTGTTCAGTTTTACGCAAGCGATGTCCTGCTCACGGGAACTGCCGCCCTCGGGTCGCTTATCCTTATGTTCCTTTTCATCGGCACGGATATTGTCGATATTGACAGCGATACGGGCTTTTACGGCAGCCGCAGCTTTACCGAGGCCGTTTCCAAACGTCTGCAGAAAAATTCCGAGTTTTGCTGCGTTCTGCTCTTCATAGATAACACGCAGGAGCTTAAAGATACATTCGGCAGGCAGAAGCATCGGCAGGTCATTACTCTTGCCGCTGCCGCAATAGAGAGCGTTATGCCGAGAGTTCCGGGCTTCCGCTATTCCGACAGCAAGTTCATCTTCATTTTTGATAAAAAACAAGCCGCTGACATTGGCGAGATCATCTCCGGTATTGACGATACGCTTTCAAAAGAATACACCTTTGAAAATATACCTGTCAATTACAGCGTGAGCATTGCCGCCGTAAACTGCCCCGAACAGGCCGACACCGCCGAACAGCTCGCGGAGCTTCTCGAATACTCCGCGCTTCAGGCAAAGAACAGCAAAAACAGCAATATCTTCTACTGTGATGATAACGCAATAAAGCATATCCGCAGGAAAAAAGAGATAACAGACATTCTCAAACGCGAACTTAATTCCGATGAAAACAACTTTGAAGTTTTTTATCAGCCTATTTACGAGGTATTAGGCAGAAGATTCCGCACAGCAGAGGCTCTTGTACGTCTGAACAAGACGGAGATAGGCCCTATCTACCCCGATGAATTTATCCCTATTGCCGAGGAAATGGGTCTGATAGTTCGTCTTGGCGACATTGTCCTTGAAAAATCCTGCCGCTTTATTTCGGAGCTTATCAAGGATAACATTGATTTTGACGCAATTTCCGTAAATTTCTCCGTTCATCAGATAATGCGCAATGATATTGTCGAGAAAGTTACCGAAACGGTAAGAAAATATAATATACCTCCGGAAAAGCTTAGAATTGAAATTACCGAAAGCGTTATTATTGATAATTTCCAACACGTTAAAAGGATGATGAACACCCTTGGAGATATCGGCATCAAATTCTATATGGACGATTTCGGCACAGGCTATTCCAACCTTTCAAATATGATAGAGCTGCCGTTTGAATACCTCAAAATTGACAAGTCGCTTGTCCACAGCGCAGAAAAATCGGAAAAGGCATACTTTATCCTTACATTTATTTCGCAGGCCTTTATCAAGCAGAACATAAAGATTCTCACAGAAGGCGTTGAAACAGAGGCGCAGGAAAAGATCGTTGACATGATAGGCGCTTCCTACATTCAAGGCTACCGATTTGCACGGCCCGTAAACGGCGAAACGGCAAAGGAATATTTTCTCGGCATACGGAATGACGCCTGCTGACAAAAATCCAAAATAATACTGTCCCCGAATTAACAGTTCGGGGGCAGTTTTTTAATCAATTTTAGGTTGTATATTCCGCCTATATCAACTTACGGTTGAAACTACGGTTTTTATCCGCAAAAAGTAGAGTGACTGTGTAATAAAAGCATTTACAACAACCGATGTTTGTGATATACTGTAATAAAATCAAGCAAAAGGAGATTTCAAAAGATGGACACAGTATTTTCATCACAGCTGCAAAAGCTTCGCAAGGAGCGCAATGTTACGCAGGAGGCTCTTGCGGCTCATCTCGGCGTAAGTCCGCAGGCGGTCAGCAAATGGGAGAACGGCAGTTATCCCGACGGTGACCTGCTCCCTAAAATAGCAGACTTTTTCGGGGTTTCCATTGACTATCTTTACGGAAGGGCAAAGGAGGATTCATCCGTTGCTCAAAAGGTCATGGACGAACTGCAAAATCTTGTGGAAGACTCCGACAGCAGCAAAGAAGTATTCTTTGAACAGGCATTTAAATACGCATGGGCAATACAGATCGCATCATGGAAGACAAACAAGTACTATTATGATCGTCCCGAGCTTAAAGAAACAGACGGCCTTACAGTTGCGGAAATAAACAGCAAAGCAGGCTTTACCTATATGCGCCTTAACAAAGACCTTGAATATTTTTTTCTTGTAAAGATCGGAAGAGCGTCGTGTAGGGAAAGAGTGTAGA
>CAMJES010000027.1 GCA_946404705.1 uncultured Ruminococcus sp.
CGCTCTTCCGATCTCTACACATTCTCACCCTCGTGGAGAATGTGTAGTTCTCACCCTCGGGGAGAATGGAGCTTGCATAAAGTCTGTTTACCGAGAACATACCCGGATCCCAGCCAACGGAAATAATGCTTACGTTTCCGCCCTTCTTTGCAGCCGCGTCAACAGCGTCAAAGTATTCGGGGATCTTTGCGTGAGTGTCAAAGCTGTCGATAGTGTTGAACATTTCTGCGAACTTCGGACCCTGAACCGGAAGATCGGTAGCGCTTCCACCGCAAAGGATAAGTACATCAACATCGTTCTTGTGTGCAGCGATATCGTCTACGGAATATACGGGAACTCCGCTTGTAAGAATTTTGAGAGCAGACGGATCGCGCCTTGTGAAAACGCAGGCAAGCTCCGTGTCGGGAGTTTGTCTTATCGCAAGCTCTGTTCCTCTGCCAAGATTGCCGTATCCGACAATACCAATACGAATTTTACTCATTTTACTTCCTCCGTTTTATAAAATATATTTATAAAAATTGCCATAAACAATGATTTTTCGCTCCGAAAAGCGATTTACTTATTTATTATAACATATTATGCAGGAAATGAAAAGAGATTTTTCAAATTTTTTTGAAATTTTTATAAAAAAATCAATTCCCCTGCGAAATTCGCAAGGGGAATTGTTGGAAATTTCAAAAAATGTTTATAAAAACGGTTATTCGTATCTTGTAACAAGCTTAAAACGAATATTTTTGAGCTTAACGCCGTTATGACCGACATAAAGGCGCATAACCGTTGTATTGCCCCAAAGCTTGGCGGTCTTTTCGATAGTAACGTCCTTTCCGCCCGTGCCGTTGAAAACAAATACACCCACAGGGATTCCCGTGCAGAAAAGTGTGCAGGGTATCTGCGCAAGCTCGCTAAGCTCCGAGCTGCCCGTAAGCGAAACGCAGTATTCGCCCCTTACCTTCAGTTCAAGCTGGTAAATATAGTTTGTTCCCATGCCCGATTCTCTGTCGGTAAGGTCAATCTCGACCTCGTCATTGAACTTGATAATCTTGATGTTGTCATCAATAACAACGTCAAGATCCTCTTTTGGACGGTTTATGATATTCACCGTGTCGGGAATATTGAGGTCACGGTCGTGCGCAGCCGAGTTTATAAGGAAACGAGTGATGTTTGCAGCCGAACGCTGAAGCTCACCTCTTGTAAGACGTCCATCGGCAAGCGCTTCAAGGATATTGTCGCCCGTGGAGTTGTATGTAGCGTCGGGAACTACCATATAAAGGTCATTCTGCGCACGGATCATCGCAGCAAAGTTTGTCTTATCCTGCGGCTTTCCACGCTCGTTTATCGAAGCGAACCAGTCGGTCATAACGATTCCCTCAAAGCCCCATTCCTTGCGGAGAATGGTCGTTGTAAGATCGTAGCTTCCCGCAGTCCAGAGTCCGTTTACCGAACCGTAGGTCGTCATTATCGAGGTAGCCTTGCCGTTCTTGACAGCCATTTCAAAGCCGCGCAGATATATCTCACGCAGCGCCCTTTCCGATACGATAGTGTCGATAAAATGACGGCGGTGTTCCTGATTGTTTCCGCAGAAGTGCTTTATCGTTCCGGTGACGTTCATATTGTGCAGTCCACGAAGCTCTGCACTTGCGATTATTCCCGTGAGATAGGGGTCTTCCGAGAAATATTCAAAGTTCCGTCCGTTGAGCGGATAACGGTGAATGTTCATTCCCGGGCCGAGCAGGCACTCAACCTTGTTATAGACCATCTCCATTGAAACATAAACGAACAGCAGCTCGATAAGGTCGGGGTTGAAAGTGCAGGCGATCATCGTTCCGATAGGAAGGCTGAACGCCTTTGCGCCGCTGTCAAGACGCATTCCCGAGGGGCCGTCGTCACAGCAGCCTATCGGCAGACCCGTCTTGCGCAGACTGTCGCTTATTCCGCCGAATGCCGCAGCCGTGCCGGGAGTGACCTTTGAGCTTCCCATTCCCTCGCCGCGTACAATGCAGGCAAGGTCTTCATCGCTGAGCTGTGCAATGTAGTCGTCCATCGGCGTAACGTTCCAGAATACCGAAAGCAGGTCAACGTTTTTGAATCCCGTCTGCGGTATCTCGGGAGGAAGATTTTCCAGCCTGCGCTGTTTCTCGTCAACCGTTTTCAGCGGAACAGCTTCATAAGAAGCAGAAACCGCACCGCTCTCCGAGATAACAGGCTTTAAGCGCTCAAACGGCTCAACGGGCGCAAGTGCTTCTTCAAGCTTTTCCGTAACGATAGTTCCTGCAAGGCTGAAATCCAGCTTTTTCTCCGCATTGCGTACATCTGTGCCGACATAAATATTGTACAATCCCTCTTCAAGCACAAAGCAGGAGCGGTTTCCCGTCACACCCGAATCATCATAAGAAGCAAGATAGGAATAGTCAATTTCAAGCAGAAGCTCCTGCTCCTCGCCCGGTTCAAGAAGGTCGGTCTTTTTGAACGATATAAGCGAACGAAGCGGCTTTCCGAGCTTGCCCTGAGGTGCTTCGGCGTAGACCTGAACGACCTCCTTGCCGCTGACAGTACCGGTATTTTTTACTTTTATCTGAAAACGCAGCTTGTCCTTTCCTGCGTCCGCACCGAGCGTTTCAACATCAAAGCTTGTGTAGGAAAGACCGAAGCCGAAAGGATATCTAACCTTTTCGGGCGCAAAGGTTTCAAAGTAACGGTAGCCGACATAGATATCTTCTTTGTAGAAATTGCGTTCATCGCCGCCGAAGTTCTCGTGCGAGGGATAATCGCTGATATTGTAAGCAATAGTGTCGACAAGCTTTCCCGAAGGGCTGACCTTGCCCGTCAGAACATCGGCAGTACCGTAACCGCCTATCATTCCGCCCATCCAAGCGTAGAGAACAGCATCGGGGGAGAACTCGTCCACAAAGCTCATATCAATTATCGAGCCGACATTAAGCACAACTATCATTCGCTTGAATGCTTTTCTCACCGTGCCGAGCATCTGCTTTTCGGCAGCCGTGAGAAGATAGCCGCCCTCCTCGTTTTTGCTGTCCATATCCTCACCGGCAGTTCTTCCGATGATAACAACAGCAGCGTCGGAAACAGCAGCCGCCGAAGCCGCAGTTTCATCGTCAAGCGGCATTTCCTTCTGCGACCAAGGCTCCGAACCCCAGCCGATACCGTTATCATAAGGATTTTCCTTTTCCCAGTTTGCATAAACAGAAGCAAGCTCCTCGTTTACTTCAACGTCCTTGTCTTCGCGCAGTCCGTCAAGAATGCTTACAACACGCGAAACGTTGACCATTCCGCCCGAACCTGTTCCGCTCTTATAATAGTGTGACTGTATGCGGCCGAAAACGGAAACACGGCAGCCTTTTTCAAGCGGAAGTGCGCCGTTGTCGTTTTTGAGCAGTACACAGCCCTCGGCAACCGTCTGACGGGCAGCCTCGGTGTATTTTTCCCAGTCAAGAGTCCATGTCATTCCCATAAAGCGTTTCCTCCATATTAAATGTTGAGGTTATTTTAACAGAAATCTCTTCAAATGTCAATCGCTTTTATGTGAATTTCCGTATATAAATTTGTAACTGTTTTTTAACCGTCAAAGCTATTGCATTTTGTACCGATTTATGTTAAATTATTCTGTAATAAGATATGTGAACGAAAGGACAGGCTATGCTTAAAAGACTGCTTAACATAATCGTCAATCTGATAATACTTGCCGCAGTCATAGCTGTTATAATAGGCGGAGTTCTGACCGTCCGAGGCTATCTCTATTATAAAGAACGGATAGAGTATAAGTCCGTTTCCGCCGTTTCGGGCGAGATAAAAAGCGACAGAAATTTCACGCCGATAGAAGAACTGCCCGATTTTTACCTTAAAGCGGTGGTTTCGATAGAGGACAGAAGCTTCTATAAGCACAGCGGTATAAACGTAAAATCTATCTTTCGTGCGCTGCTTACCGATATAAAATCGGGCGCACCGGTGCAAGGCGGAAGTACGATAACACAGCAGCTTGCCAAAAACGAGCTTTTCACGCAGGCGAAAAACATCGACCGAAAAATCGCCGAGATATTTGCGGCGTTTGCGTTTGAACGTGAGCTTGAAAAGAACGAGATACTGGAGCTTTATGTAAACAGCATCTATTTCGGCGACGGTTTTTACGGTATAGGCAGCGCCGCCGAGGGTCTGTTCGGGAAAAAGCCGTCCGAGCTTTCACGCTTTGAGTGCGCCGAGCTTGCAGGAATACCGAATGCACCGAATAAGTATTCCGTAAAGAATAACCCCGATGAAGCGGAAAAGCGAGCCGAAGAGGTGCTTTCTGCAATGCTCTCCGCAGGATATATCACCGAAAGCGAATTTGACGAAATACTTGCCGAAAAATAAAAAAGTCAAGTCGTTTTGGACTTGACTTTGATATCACTTCATATTTTTGTATATGCGTTTCAGCTTTTTCATGTGGCGGCGGATATATGCAAAGGTGTAGTCCTCGCCGTTCTCGGAGAGCATTATAAGCAGCTTTTCGAGCAGGTCGGAGGTTTCGGGGTGGATAATTCTCCTGCCCTTTCCGCGCTCAAAGTAATCGAGCGGCGAGCTGTCGTTGTAATCCTTGCCCATATAGACCTTGCTTGCGGCAACACGGTCGCAGAACATCTCAATAACATATTTGACAGGCATTTTTACGGGTTCTACCTTTTTTGAAACGGGGTTGTAGTCCGTCCAATGCTCAAAATGGTGCTTGTTAACGCCCTTGTGGTGAATCCATGCGCTGCTGTAACCTTTCAGCTCGCGCTCGGCTTCATTCGGGCTGCGTGTGCCTTGATACATTCTGCAGCTTATCCAGAATTCCTCGGGTGAAAATTTAGAAAGGTCGTGCGTAAGCCCTTGAAGATAAATCCCTGCGCGAAAGCAGTTTTTGCAGACAAGCGCACGGTGTCGGGAAACGGTTTTTATGTGCTTGATGATATTGGAAAGCTTTAAGCCATTTATTTTTTGGTTATTCATGGGTTTGCGCACCGCCTTATTTTTGATAATATTATTATAGCATTTTGTCCGAAAAATGTCAATAATTTTGGGAAAAGCAGGTGTGATGTTTTACCGTGTGAAAATATTGCCCGATAATTATTTATGATATTTTTTAGGGGACGGGTCGCCCGTCACGTTTAACAAGGATATTGGCAAAATCGGGACGGGAAACCCGTTCTCTACAATAGATTATACGGAGATTTATGGTAAATGTTCGGCGTTAATTTAGGATACGCTGATTAATACGTTTCCTTATGTTCACCGCATTTATCGTAGGGGCGGATTCTATATCCGCCCGATTTCACGGAATAATTTAGGTAGGCGGATAGGAATCCGCCCCTACAACAGATTGTCCGAAAGATTTTTGGCAAATCATTTATAAAAAACGGCGTAAATTTGGAAAAGGAGAATAGTTATGAAAACCAAAGCAGAAGAAATCGCACAGAAAATGAACGGCTGCACCGATGAAGAGATCGCAGCAGCTATCACCGATGAAATGACGACCGAGGAGCAGGCATCGCAGCTTCGCTATGACGCACCGCCCGTGAAAAAGCTCGGCATACCGTCCTATAACTGGTGGAACGAGGGACTGCACGGACTTGCACGTTCGGGAACTGCGTCCGTTTTTCCGCAGGCGATAGCGCTTGCGGCAATGTTCGACCGTGCGCTTGTGCAGAGAGTCGCAGATATAACCTCGACCGAAGCAAGAGCGAAGTACAACGCCTATCAAAAGCACGGCGACACCGACATTTACAAGGGACTGACGATATGGTCGCCCAACATCAATATCTTCCGTGACCCGAGGTGGGGCAGGGGGCAGGAAACCTACGGCGAAGACCCGTTCCTCACCGCCGAGCTTGGAAAAGCCTATGTAAACGGCTTGCAGGGCAGCGGAAAACGCCTTAAAGCGGCAGCCTGCGCAAAGCATTTCGCCGTCCACAGCGGCCCCGAAAACGTTCGCCACGAATTTGACGCGAAAGCTTCCCCGAAAGACCTTGAAGAAACCTATCTTCCTGCGTTTGAGGCGCTTGTAAAGGATGCAAAAGCCGAGGGCGTAATGGGCGCATACAACCGTGTGAACGGAGAACCGTCCTGCGCAAGTCCTGCTTTGCAGAAAAAGCTTGCCGAATGGGGCTTTGACGGCTATTTCGTTTCCGACTGCTGGGCAATACAGGACTTTCACGCGAACCATAAGGTCACAAGAAATGCCGTTGAGTCGGCTGCGCTCGCGATAAAGAACGGCTGCGACCTTAACTGCGGATGTACCTATGCAAATCTGCTTGCCGCGCTTGACGAGGAACTTATCACGAAAGAGGATATCCGCAAAGCCTGCATACACCTTATGCGAACGAGAGTGCGGCTTGGAATGTTCGATGAAAGCTGCGAATTTGACAGTATACCTTATGAAATAGTCAGCTGCGAAAACCACAAAAATGCGGTGCTTGAATGTGCTGAAAAATCAATGGTGCTGCTTAAAAACAACGGCTTGCTGCCGCTTGATAAAAACAAGGTCAAGACTGTTGCGGTCATAGGCCCGAACGCAGCAAGCAAAGCCGCGCTCGAAGGAAATTACTGCGGAACAGCCGATAAATACGTCACGTTCCTTGACGGAATGGACTTCGGCGGACGAGTTATTTATGCTGAGGGCTGCCACCTTTATAAGGACAGAACATCTAACCTCGCACAAGCAAACGATAAGCTTGCGGAAGCAGTCGCAGCTGCGGAGTGCGCCGATGTTGTCATACTTTGCCTTGGACTTGATGCGACTATCGAGGGCGAGGAGGGCGACACGGGCAACGAGTTTTCCTCGGGTGATAAGCGTGACCTGCGCCTGCCCGAAAGTCAGCGCATACTTGCCGAAGCCGTTATGAAAACGGGCAAGCCTGTCATCGCAGTCTGCGCTTCGGGAAGTGCAATAAACCTTGAATTTGACCCGGACGCAGTTATTCAGGCTTGGTACAGCGGCTCGGAGGGCGGAACTGCGCTTTCACGCATTATCTTCGGTGAGGTTTCGCCCTCGGGAAAGCTGCCCGTGACATTCTACCGCTCTGCGGAAATGCTCCCCGATTTCTGCGATTATTCCATGAAGAACAGGACATACCGCTATGCCGAAAACAACGTGCTTTATCCGTTCGGATTCGGTCTTTCCTACGGCGATATCGTCTGCACAAGCCTTGAATATAAGGACGGCGTGGCTTATATCACAGCCGAAAACCGAGGAATGGAATGTGACGATGTTATTGAACTTTATATCAAAGCATACGATGAAAATGCCGTGCCGAACCATAGCCTTTGCGGTTTTGAGCGTGTTCATCTTAAAAAAGGCGAAAGCAGAACATTCCCGATACCCGTTCAAGAAAGAGCGTTCACGACCGTAAGCGAAAGCGGCGAAAGAAAGGTTTTCGGAACGCATTTCACGCTCTATGCAGGAACATCTCAACCCGACGAGCTTAGCTGCGAACTGACGGGGAAGAAATGTCTGTCAGTTGAAATTGAACTTTAAACGATAAATGAAAAAAGCAGCCTGCCAAACGACAGACTGCTTTTTGCATTATATAAAATCAAAGCTCTGCAATAACTTCAACTTCTACCTTAACGCCCTTAGGAAGCTTTGCAACTTCAACGCAGGAGCGAGCAGGCTTGTTGGTGAAATATTCGCCGTAAACAGCGTTGAATGCAGCAAAATCGTTGATATCGTCAAGGAAGCAAACGGTCTTGACTGCCTTTTCAAGCGATGTTCCTGCTTCTGCAAGAACAGCCTTAAGGTTTTCGCAGACCTGCTTTGTCTGAGCCTCGATACCCTCTGCGTCAACGTTTCCCGTTGCAGGATTGATAGCGATCTGACCCGATGTGAAAACGAGGTTGCCGACCTTGACAGCCTGAGAGTAAGGACCGATAGCGTCGGGAGCGTTTTTGGTGTAAACTTTTTCCATAGTGATTACCTCCGTTGAAAATTAATTCCATTAATTGTTTGTAAGCTTGAAGCCTGCATTTACAAGTGCAGTCTTGATCTCGTTGATATGGTCGAAGTTCCTTGTTTCAAGCAGTATTCTCAGATAGCAGCCGTTGATGTCCGAACCCTCGCTTGCACGTTCGTGGTGAATGGAGATAACGTTGCCTCCCTTTTCTGCAATGATGTCGGAAACGCCTTTGAGCTGACCCGGTTTGTCGATAAGCTCGATGCAGAACTGAGCCGTTCTTCCCGATGTGAGAAGTCCGCGCTTGATGACCTTTGAAAGGATAGTAACGTCAATGTTGCCGCCCGAAACAAGGCAGACAACGTTTTTACCCTCAATGTCGGGTATCTTGTCAAACATTACAGCCGCAACAGGAACTGCGCCTGCGCCTTCGGAGATAAGCTTCTGCTGCTCAATAAGCGCAAGTATTGCAGCCGCGATCTCGTCATCGCTGACCGTAACGACCTTGTCAACATACTCGCTGACATAGCTGAATGTGTTTTCGCCCGGTTCCTTGACCTTAATGCCGTCTGCAATAGTCGAAACGCTGTCAAGGCATTCGATCTTTCCGTGTTCAAGCGACTGGAACATACTCGGTGCGCCGTTTGCCTGAACGCCGTAAACCTTTATCTCGGGACGAAGGTTCTTCAGCGTAAATGCAACGCCGGAGATAAGTCCGCCGCCGCCGATAGGAACAACAACAGCGTCGATCTTGTCAAGTTGTTCAAGTATTTCGAGTGCAATAGTACCCTGACCTGCGATAACATAATCATCGTCAAACGGGTGAATGAAAGTGTAGCCCTTTTCGTCACGAAGGCTGATAGCCTTTGCATAAGCGTCATCGTAAACGCCTTCAACAAGGCAGACCTCAGCGCCGTATGAACGTGTAGCCTCTATCTTAGAGATAGGCGCGGAGTCGGGCAGACAGATGATAGATTTTATACCGTTCTTTGCAGCCGCAAGAGCAACGCCCTGAGCGTGGTTTCCTGCGCTGCAGGCGATAACGCCCTTAGCCTTTTCCTCGTCCGAAAGCTGTGATATCTTGTAGTAAGCACCTCTTACCTTGAATGAACCGGTTACCTGCAGGTTTTCGGTTTTAAGATAAACGTTGCAGCTCGGTTTGAGCTTAGGTGCATAGATAAGGTCAGTCCTGCGAACGACCTCTTTAAGCTTGTGAGAAGCCTTGTAAACATTATCCAGCGTAAGCATAGCAAATCTCTCCTTAATTATGTAAAGATAAAATAAAAAAGCTCCCACCTCGTTCAAGAGGTGAAAGCACATAGCTGACACGGTACCACTCTTGTTGCCGCACGATAATTCGATGCAGCCGCTCATATCTCTGTAACGGGAGAACCCGTCAAAGCCTTGGAAAAATCTTTCAGCTCTGCCGCTCGGGGGTGATTTGAACGCGGTAGATCTCAAACGGCTTTCACCAAAACGCCGCCTCTCTGCGTGAGATAGCACCGATCCCGTCCCCGTCAACGCATTTATTATTAGTTTTATTATAATCCTGCTTTATATATTTGTCAAGAACAAATTATGAATTTTATTGATCTTTTTTCAAAACCGCCCAAAACATCCGAAGAAGCTCCAATTTGATAACACAATTTTTTTATATTTTTTCTATAAAATATCATATAATGAAAACGATTTATTTGGAGTGTTTTACATAATCAACTGATTTTTTGGCGCAAAAACTTTAAATTTGTTGAAAGGTCACATATTTTTGAGTTTGGGGCAAATAATTTAATTTAACTGTTGAAAAAAATTTTTGGTTGTGCTATAATAAAGAATAATGTGACCGAGGGAAACGGTCTATAAGGATATGGAAAGGATGAAAAAGTTTGAAAGAACTTATTCTTGTAACTTCGCCGCCGGCCTGCGGAAAAACTTTTATTTCAAAAGAACTTGCCAAGAACCTGAAAAATGTTGTTTACCTTGATAAGGATACTCTGATCGTGCTTTCAAAGCAGATATTCGTTGTTGCAAATGAAGAGTACAACAGAAGCTCTGATTTCTTTGAAAAGTATATCCGTGACTATGAGTATTACGCTGTACTTGACCTTGCGTTTGAGGCTCTCGACTATGCAGATATTGTTCTTATCAACGCTCCGTTCACAAGAGAGATAAGAGATCAGAAATATATCGACGACTTGAAGGCTCGCCTTGCGGAAAAGGGCGCAGTTTTGAAGGTCATCTGGGTAGAAACCGACCCCGAGGTATGCCACCAGCGTATGATCGACAGAGGCAGCGACCGTGATACATGGAAGCTTGAACATTGGGACGAATATATCGCAGGCGTAAACTTCGATATTCCCGAAACTATCGGCGCAGCGAATGACGGAACGCTTCTCATCTTCAAGAATTCCTCAAAGGAAGAATTCGATGAATCTATGAAGAGAATCACGACTGAGCTTTTAAAGTAAATATTTTTTGAGCCGCTTTTGATGAAAAAGCGGCTTTTTCTATATCAGATCAAAATAATTGACAAAATTCTGTTAATGTGGTAATATATCATTTGTGAGCATACCTAAAACGGTAGGCGGTCAATCTTTGCTCCCGAAAGGGGGCGTTGCTCATGGGTGTTCTTGAGGTACTTACTTTAGGCTTACTCGTTTGCGCAATCATCGAATTGATGCAAAACAGCAATAAAAAGAAATAACCGCCCGAAGCTACCAACTTTGCGGTTATTTCTTTAACGCAATAACGGGAGCGACCGTCTATCGGTATGCTCTCTTTGTTATTATTATATATCCGCTTGGCTGATTTGTCAAGGGGGTTTTTATTGCAAATAATTTATGAATCGGGCGGATATGGAATCCGCCCGAACATTTTTGAAAATTATGGTGAATTTGCAGCTCAAAATAATTACGAATTACGCATTGATTACAAGCTCTCCGTCCACGCAGTCGATCTTGACTGTGCTGTACGGTTCGATCTCGTCTGCGATTATCTTCTTTGCAAGCATCGTTTCAAGCGTACTCTGGATATATCTCTTGAGCGGTCTTGCGCCGTAGATAGGATCGTATCCGTTATCTGCGATATAGGTTCTTGCTGCGTCCGTAACATCAAGCGTGATCTGCTTATCCTTCAAGCGGTTCTGCAGGCTGCCGAGCATAAGATTGATGATGGGGAATATCTCCTTCTTCGTCAGCGGCTTGTAGAATACGATCTCATCAAGACGGTTGAGGAACTCGGGACGGAAATGTCCTTTGAGCAGCGTATTGACATTTGCTCTTGCTTCCTCGGAAATCTCGCCGTTCTCCGTAATTCCGTCAAGGATAAAATCGGAGCCGAGGTTCGATGTGAGGATTATGATAGTGTTCTTGAAATCGACCGTCCTGCCCTGTGAGTCGGTGACACGACCGTCATCGAGTATCTGGAGCAGAATGTTGAAAACATCGGGGTGAGCCTTTTCAACTTCATCGAAAAGCACTACCGAATAAGGCTTTCTGCGGACTGCCTCGGTGAGCTGACCGCCCTCCTCATAGCCGACATAGCCCGGAGGTGCGCCGATAAGACGGCTTACGCTGAATTTCTCCATATATTCGGTCATATCTATGCGGACAAGGTTGTTTTCGTCATCAAAAAGACATTGTGCAAGCGTTTTTGCAAGCTCCGTCTTGCCGACACCCGTAGGACCCATGAAAAGGAACGAGCCAAGCGGTCTGTTCGGGTCTTGAATGCCTGCTCTTGAACGGAGTATAGCTTCGCTGACCTTCTTAACAGCCTCGTCCTGACCGATAACACGGCGGTGGAGAATCTCTTCAAGGTGGAGAAGCTTTTCTCGCTCGCCCTCCATAAGCTTTGATACGGGTATGCCCGTCCAACGTGCGACAACTCTCGCGATTTCTTCATCGGTGACTTTATCGTGAAGCAGCGTGTCAGCCTTGTTCTTCTCGGCGGTATCCTCGGCAGCTTCAAGCTGTTTTTTCAGTTCGGGTATCCTGCCGTAGGTAAGCTCTGCAGCCTTGTTGAGGTCGCCGTTGCGCTGTGCTGCGGCAAGCTCGCCGTTTGCGGCTTCTATCTGCTCACGCAAGGTCTGGAGATTCTTGATGTTTGCCTTTTCGTTCTCCCAGCGCGCCTTCATCTCGTTGAATTCCGCGCGCATTTCGGAAAGCTCCTTGCGAATGTTTTCAAGCTCCTCTTGCGAAAGCTTGTCGTCCTCTTTTTTGAGCGCAGTTTCGGCGATTTCCATCTGCATTATCTTTCGCGCAAGGTCGTCCATCTCCGCAGGCATCGAATCCATTTCCGTCCTTATCAGAGCGCAGGCCTCATCAACAAGGTCGATAGCCTTGTCGGGGAGAAATCTGTCGGTGATATAACGGTTGGAAAGCGTTGCGGCGGTGATAAGTGCGCTGTCCTGAATTTTTACGCCGTGGAAAACCTCGTAACGCTCTTTAAGTCCTCTCAGAATAGAGATAGTGTCCTCTACGGTTGGCTCGTCTGCGATTACGGGTTGGAAACGTCTTTCAAGCGCAGGGTCTTTTTCGATATATTTGCGGTATTCGTCAAGCGTTGTTGCGCCGATACAATGCAGCTCGCCCCTCGCAAGCATAGGCTTCAAGAGGTTTCCTGCGTCCATTGCGCCGTCAGTCTTGCCTGCGCCAACGATAGTGTGCAGCTCATCAATGAAAAGAATGATCTTTCCGTCCGATTTCTTGACCTCGTTAAGCACGGCTTTAAGACGTTCCTCAAACTCGCCGCGGAACTTTGCACCCGAAATAAGACTTCCCATATCAAGCGAGAATATCGTCCTGTCACGCAGATTTGTCGGAACATCTCCGCGCACGATCCTCTGTGCAAGCCCCTCTGCGATAGCAGTTTTACCTACACCCGGTTCGCCTATGATAACAGGGTTGTTCTTAGTCTTTCTCGAAAGTATACGGATAACGTTTCGTATCTCGGCATCTCTTCCGATAACAGGGTCAAGCTTGTTTTTCTTAGCAAGCTCAACAAGATCCTGACCGTATTTTTTCAGTACATCGTAAGTGTCCTCGGGGTTGTCGCTCTGAACACGCTGATTTCCTCTTATCTTTGAGAGAGTGGAGAGAAAACCGTCTTTTGTTATGCCGAAACTCTTGAAAATTCCGCTGATATTGCTGTTTGCAGTTTCGAAAAGAGCCAGCACGATATGCTCGACCGAAACATAGTCGTCATGCATATTCTTTGCGATCTTTTCCGACTCGTTAAGGCAGCTGTCAACATCGGTCGAAACATATACCGTGTTCATTTCACGACCGCTGCCCGTTACCTTGGGGAATGCGGCGATCTTCTGTAAAAGTGCGTTTTTGATCGCCTCGGTGTCAACACCCATCGAACTCCAGAGCTGAGGGATAAGACCGTTTTCCTGCTCGGTCAGCGCATAAAGAAGATGTTCCTGCTCAATACGCTGGTTTTGGTATTCGACAGCTGTGCTTTGTGCAGAATTGATTGCGTCAAGTGATTTTTTGGTGAATTTGTTTGCATCCATAAAAATCTACAGATCGGAAGAGCGTCGTGTAGGGAAAGAGTGTAGATCTCGGTG
>CAMJES010000028.1 GCA_946404705.1 uncultured Ruminococcus sp.
AGATATCATAGCCGGTGACTGGAGTTCAGACGTGTGCTCTTCCGATCTGCGATACAAAGTCTTTGCTTCTGACCGCCGGAAACGTTGCTTCCGCCCTGCTCGATGTGTGTGTTGTAGCCATCGGGGAAACGCTCGATAAATTCATCCGCGCAGGCAAGCTTGCAGACTGTGCGGCACTCCTCTTCGGTGGCGTTTTCGTTGCCCCAGCGCAGGTTATCGAGGATAGTTCCCGAGAACAGCACATTCTTCTGGAGAACTACCGAAACGCTGTTTCGGAGTGCTTCAAGGTCGTATTCCTTTACGTCCTTTCCGCCAACGCAGACGCTTCCGCTTGATACATCGTAAAGGCGGCTAATAAGGTTTACAAGGCTGGATTTGCCGCAGCCTGTTCCGCCGATAACGCCGATCGTTTCGCCTGCGCTGATATGCAGGTCGATATCCTTGAGAACTGCCTCTCCGCTGCCGTGCGTATATGCGAAATCAACGTGGTTGAAGTCGATGCGGCCGTCAGGGATAACCGTATCGGGGTTTTCGGGGTCAACAATGTCGGGTTTTTCGTTGATAACTTCGGCGATACGCTTTCCGCTTGCTTCGCTCATCGTGAGCATTACGAATATCATCGAAAGCATCATAAGCGACATAAGGATACTCATAACATAGGAGAAAAGCGAGGTGAGTTCACCTGTCGTAAGATTTCCCGCAACGATGAACTTTGCGCCGAGCCATGATATAAGTATTATGCAGAAGTAAACAACGAACATCATTATCGGGTTGTTGAGCGCGATAAGGCTCTCCGCCTTGACGAACATCTTATAGATAGCATTGGAAGCGTTTTGAAACTTTTCGGTTTCGTGGTCTTCGCGGACGAAAGCCTTTACAACGCGGATAGCCGAAACATTTTCCTGAACGCTTGCGTTGAGGTTATCATATTTCTTGAAAACGACCTCAAATATCTTCGAAACCTTGCCGATTATGGTGAAAAGCGCAATGCCGAGGATAACGAGAGCGATAAGAAAAATAAGGCTTAACTTTCTGTTTATCGCAATGCACATCACAAGGCTGCATATAAGCGTAAAGGGCGCTCTTACCGCAATGCGAATTGTCATTTGGAATGCGTTCTGAATGTTTGTGACATCGGTGGTCATTCGGGTGATAAGTCCTGCTGTGCTGAATTTGTCGATGTTTGAAAAGGAAAAGCGCTGAATGTTTTCATACATTGCGCGGCGCAGATTGCAGGCAAAGCCTGTTGACGCGGTAGCCGCAAATTTTCCGGCAAGAACGCCGCAGGCAAGGCTCAAAAATGCAACTATGATCATTATAACGCCGTATTTTACGACTGCGGTCATATTTCCTGCCGAAATTCCGTCATCGATGATCTTTGCGGTGATAATCGGAATGATAACTTCAAACAGCACTTCGAACGCCATAAATATCGGTGTGAGTATCGTGTCTTTTTTGTACTGTTTAATTTGGGCTATGAGGGTCTTTATCACAGCACATACCTCCTTTTTGGTGTTGTTTCAGGTTTGAGAGAATTGTTTTTAAGCCGCTGCTGATAGTAAGGATATCCTCCGCGGAAATTCCCCGATATATCACTTCTTCGATGCTTCGGGCGTCCTCCTTCAGAAAAACGGCAAAGTCGGTGGCTTTCGGAGTGAGCGAGAGCCTTTTTTTGCGGTCATCTCCTTCGACCGAGTTCATCTGCAGATACCCTTTTTTCTTCAGTCCCTTCAAGAGAAGCGAAACCGAGGCTCTTGATGTTCCGAGAATATCGCAAAGATCGGTCGAGCAGAAATCTACACCCCTGTTTTCATAGATGTACATTATGCAGAAGCATTGCGCCGGCGTAAGTTCTCCGCGGTCGCTGAGCATTCGGCAATGATAATCCATATATGACGAGATCTGACGGATATATCCCAGAATATTCTCATCGTTCATAAAGCTTAAGCACTCCTTTCCGTAAAGTATTTGTTGGTATCCCACTATGATATTATATCAGCTTTTAAAATGTTTTAAAAGCAAAATATTGTAATTTAAAATAGTTTGTTTTATTAACAATTAAAATGATAAACAAAAATCAACATCTTTCAAGGCGATATTTGGCAATTATGCCAACGTTCTTGTAAGAAAATATATATAAATATACTTATAAATAGTCATATTTTAGTGATATAATATATAACAACTGTAACTTCAGAAGGGAGCGTACTTATGCCGTCAAAGCAGACAGCAAACAGCGATGATGACCGACTTAACTGGCGATATCAGGACAAAACCTATAACGAAATGTTCAAGGCGTGGCGAAAACAGCGTAAGGACACCGTTGGATTTTACTATGTCAGCAACCCGAATGAGCTTACCTATCTTGACGGCTACGGCTTTGTTACGGACTATCCCGAAGCGGCTGAACGAAATGCGCTGCGCAAGGTAATGAATATCGTCGGAATGACGATGATACTGCTCGGATTTATTGATATTTTTTATAAATACGCCCTACCGGATCTGCTTGCGGCGTTCGGCGCAGATATTTATTTCGACAGATATACAAAAATTTTCTACGGCAACGAATGGCTTATCCTTTTCATTGATACTTTTTTCAGCATTATAAAGCGGCTTATTCCGCTTGCATATATCTATAAAAAGCTCAAAATGCCGATAAAGGTAATGATACCGACCAAGATCACCAACAAAACGCTCTTTAAATATGCCGTGCCGGTGATGCTGCTTGCAGTCGGACTCTGCTCGGCGGCTTCGGGAATTTACGGCGAAATGCTCAGTTTTCTGCGAATACAGCCGGAAAAGCTTTTCTATGATCCCAAAAGCAAAGCTGTTCTTGTGCTTTTTTTAATAGTACACGTTATAATAATTCCCATAATAAGCGAGATCCATACAAGAGGTGCGCTGCTCCAGCTTTTAAGGCAGTTCGGCGATGGCTTTGCGATAGTCTTTACCGCTTTGCTTACCGCGCTCATATCCTACAAAATCAATTCATTCTGCTTTATTTTTATCACATCGGTGATAATCGGATATTTTACCGTAAGAACAGGCTCGGTGATAACCGCCGTGCTTATGCGCATCACCGTTCACGCGATATCCTACGGCATATATATGATAGATGAAATGGTAAACGAGGATATACAGGGGCTTGTCATTATGCTTGTGCTGTTTGTGATTATAGGGGCAGGTCTGGTATGCTTCATAAGACTGCTCTGTAAGCACAGCGACTGCTTCGGACTGAACTTCAAAAGCCGCTATCTCGGTTTTTCCGATAAATGCGGAATAATCGCATCGTCCGTGCCGGTCGTTGCAGGATTAACTATTATAATTATCCATACTATAATGAATATAAAATTTACGATATAAAATGATGAACAACGATGAATTCTATATGGAAATGGCACAGCGGCTCGCGGAAGAAGCCGCCGCAGACGGCGAAGCTCCGATAGGCGCAGTCATCGTCCGAAAAAGTGACGGAAAGGTCGTCGGGACGGGCAGGAATACCCGTGAAAAGGGCAGGAACGCCCTCGGTCACGCCGAGATATCGGCAATAGACAGCGCTTGCAAAAGCTTAGGCGGCTGGCGGCTGACGGGGTGCGAAATGTTCGTGACGCTTGAACCCTGCCCGATGTGCGCAGGGGCGATAGCAAACGCGCGGCTCGACAGGGTCGTTTTCGGCGCAAGCGATGAAAAAAACGGCTTCGCAGGCTCTAAGGCTGACCTTTTTGAGCTATGCGGAAGTGATACTATTATAAAAGGCGGAGTGTTGAAAGCCGAATGTGAAAAACAGCTGAAAAGCTTTTTCGGCGCACTTAGGAGGAAGAAAAGCGGAATGAACGGCGTTAAGCTTATAAAAATTGAGTCGGCGGAGCAGGTCAAGAACCTTGCCGCACTTGCGGACGAGATATGGCACGAGTGGTTCCCCTCTCTGCTGTCGGCGGAGCAGATAGATTATATGGTCGAAAAGTTCCAGTCGGAAAAGGCTATGACCGAGCAGATGAAAACCGATGACTATGAATACTATTATATACACCGCGGCGGTGAGCATATCGGCTATACCGCGGTAAAAAAGGACGGAAACAGGCTTTTTCTCTCAAAGCTTTATATAAAAAAGGAGTTCCGTGGAAACGGCTATGCTTCGGCGGCGTTTCGGCTGATAAAAGAGATAGCGGCGGAAAAGTCGCTCGGGGCGGTTTGGCTTACCGTGAACAAGTATAACGAGCAGGCTATCGCAGTTTATGAAAAGCTCGGCTTTAAGCGCATCGGCGAGGGCGTGACCGATATCGGAAACGGCTTTGTTATGGACGATTTCTTCTATCAGTACGATATAAATTCCGTCCGCAGTATCGGGGAAGAAGACAGGGAGTTCTTCCTCGAAGCGGCGGACACGTTCTATCACACGGACGCAGTCGAAAAGCCGCTCCCTATGAAAAAGCTTGAGGCGATATTTGATGAAATGATGCGTTCGGACGTTTATATCGAAGGGTATATCCTTATGCACGGCGGCGAGAGAGCAGGTTATGCCGCTGTTGCGAAAACGTTCCAGACGGAAAGTGCGGCTCTCACGGTTTGGATAGAGGATCTGTATATACTTCCGCAGTACAGAGGAAAGGGTCTCGGAAAAACGTTCTTTGAGCGGCTTTTTGCGAAATATGACAGCATAACGGGCAGATATCGGCTTGAAGTTGAACCCGAGAACGAAACTGCATATAATCTGTACAAAAAATTGGGATTTCGTGAGCTTGGCTATACCGAAATGATAAGGGAGATGAACTGAAATGGCAATACGCTTCTACAATGCGAGGATATTGAGCTTTGAGGACGGAATGAACGTCACTTTCGGCGAGGTGCATACTGACGGTGGGCTTATTTCCTACGCAGGCGACGGCGAAAACGCTCCGAAGGGCAGTTTTGAACGTGAGATAAACCTAAACGGCAACCTTATAATGCCGTCATTCAAGAATGCGCACACCCATTCGGCAATGACGTTCCTGCGTTCATACGCTGACGATATGCCGCTGCAGGACTGGCTTTTCAAGCAGGTCTTCCCGATGGAGGCAAAGCTTACGGGCGATGATATCTATACATTTTCAAAGATAGCCTTTGCCGAATACCTCACAAGCGGAATAACCGCAAATTTCGATATGTACTTTGAACCCGAATATATGGCAAAGGTTTCCGAGGAGGTCGGTTTCCGCACGGTTATGTGCGGCTCGGTCGCAGGCTCGGCGGACGAGTGCGACGCGGCTCTCACAAAGCTTGAAACACTATATAATAAGTATAAGGACAGAAGTGAGTTCGTCAGCTATCGTCTTGGTTTCCACGCGGAATATACGACCGATGTTTCTATCATAAACGGCATAGGCGAGCTTGCGAAGAAGTACAAAGCCCCCGTCTATACGCACAACAGCGAAACGCTCTCCGAAACAAAGGAATGTGCCGAGCGTCACGGACTTACCCCGACCGAACTTTTTGAGCGAGCAGGTCTGTTCGAATACGGCGGCGGCGGTTTCCATTGCGTATATATGAGCGACAACGACCTTGAAATTTTCCGCAGACGCGGCGTTTGGGCGGTGACGAACCCCGGTTCGAACGCCAAGCTTGCAAGCGGAATCGCTCCGCTTGAAAAAATGGCGGAAAAGGGCATAAAGCTTGCGATAGGCACGGACGGCGCGGCAAGCAACAACGCGCTTGATATGTTCCGCGAGATGTACCTTGCGGCGGTATTGCAGAAAATACTGCTAAAAGACGCTGCTGCTATGCAGGCGGACAAGATACTGCGTATGGCGGTCTGCGGCTCGGCGAATGCAATGGGACTTGAAAACTGCGATACTATTAAAAAAGGCAATAAAGCCGACCTTATCGTTGTCGACCTCAATGCGCCGAATATGCGCCCTCTGCATAATATTCCGAAAAATCTTGTTTACAGCGGCTCAAAACAGAACATACTTATTACAATGTGCGCAGGAAAAATTCTGTATGAAAACGGCGAGTTCACCACGATAGACCTTGAAAAAACATACGCCGAAGCGGATATTGCGCTTAAAAGAATGATAAACGAATAATCGAAAGGAAAAAACAAAATGAGCATACGTTTTCACCTCCCGAGCTTTACACAGCATTTCAGCCTTAACAAGCTTATGATAGAAACTCTGCGCGAACACCCCGAATATTTTATGGACGGACTGGAGATAGCCTCGGTTTTCGGCTGTTTTGACGGTTCTATCTGGAACGGCGGAAGAGGAGTCGGCGGAGAATTTGACCCGAGATTCACCGAGTTTATCATAAAGACGTTTGACGAGCTGAAAGTTCCGCTGAGATTTACATTCACCAATCCGCATATCACAGAGGAGTATCTTGCCGACAAAAACTGCAACGAGATACTGAAAATGGCGGATAACGGCATAAATCAAGTCATCGTTATGAGCGAGCTGCTCGAAAATTATATCCGCGAAAACTATCCGAACTATAAGATAACCTCCTCGACCTGCAAGGAAATAAGGGATATGGACGGAGTCAACGCCGAGCTTGAAAAGCCGTATAACCTCGTTGTCCTCGATTATAACTGGAACAATAAGTTTGACGAGCTTGAAAAGATAAAGGACAAGGAAAGATGTGAGATTCTTGTCAACGCGCTCTGCCAGCCGAACTGTCCGCGCCGCGGCGAACACTACAAGGCGATAGGAAAGGTGCAGATCGACCGCTGCAACGCCGCTTATTCCGCTGTCGGAGGAAAAATGCAGTTCAAGGACTTTGAGTGTCCGTTCATGGGCAGGACTATATATGACATAACGGAGCTTTCCACCTTTATCTCACCCGAAGCTATCGTTGAAAAGTACGTTCCCATGGGCTTCAAGGAGTTCAAGCTTGAGGGCAGGAGCGCTTCGGATATTGATATCCTCGAAACCTATATGTACTATTTCGCAAAGCCGGAAACAAGGGATAAAGTCCGCCTTGAAATGCTCACAAAGCTCACCGGACGTATTCACAACTTCAATATTTTTCAGTAATATCGGGAAAACTTTGCCCGAATCGCTTTGCATAAATTATTACAGTTCCGTTACAAACGGTAACGAAAATTTACGAAAAATAACATAAAATCGCGGTTTGCGAGCTAATTTTGGCAAAAAATTATATAATACAGCTAAAATATGATATAAAATTTGTGATAGATGTGCATTGACGAAATGAAAATAGAATGATAAAATGTAATTACGATGTTAAGAGCAGATAAATGATGCTCCGAGATCGAATCCATATTGATTTCCATTTAATATTTGGAAATAAATAAAGAAAAACGAAACAAAACAAGGAGGAATTTTTCATGAACATGAAAAAGACAATCGCAGCAATCGCTGCATGCGCAATGGCCGTATCTGCAATGGCTACAACAGTTTCCGCAGAAGAAAAGACCGCACAGGAAACCCACACCTATAACCTTACGGTAGCTCGCAAGGCTTGTGCTGCTGACTTCACATTCACAGGTAAAAACCTTACAGGTGCTACAACTGGTACAGATTACGTACTTGAAGTTTTTGCGGCACACGTTGATTTCAAGAATCAGCCTGTAACAGTAACAGTTACTGATAAGTCCACAAGAACATCCATACCGTTCACTTTCCAGACAAATAACGGCGCTTCTGACTATGACGGCTATGCAAAGACTGCTAAGAAGTCTATCGTAGCAAGAGATGCTGCTGCTACTACTGGTGTTGCCGCAGCTGACTATGTTGATGTAAAGAACGATATATTCAACAGCACTGCAAAGAGCGCTGACGGAACATCCAAGCCTATTTACAAGGCTTACGACAGCTGGGATAACGTAGTAACACAGGCGAAGAAGCTTGTTCCCGGCTCTGTTGTAGATGATGCTACATGCGACAACTACATCAACATCACAATCCCCGGCGACAGCACAATCCTTAATGCATTTGTCGGCAATCTTGATATCACAGTTAAGGTTTCCGGTGCTCTTGTAAACAATGCAGAAGGCACTCCTTTCATCAAGGATCAGGGCGCTCTCAACTCTGCTATCGGAGCAAAGAAGGATGTTGCTCCTTCCATCCAGCTTCTCGCACTCGATGGTACTCAGACAATAGTATACCAGACAGGCGCATTCAAGGATGGTATTGCTAAGAAGGCATTCAGAACAGGCGCTAACACAACAACAGGCACAGCAGAAGTATTCAATACTCTTGCTACAAAGGGTGTAAGACCTGACGGCAACAACGTTGATAAGCTCTACAACAATGCTAAGGCTGTTATCAACGATATGATCGCTAACTACGATGATGTTGAATTCACATTCAACACAGCAACTGATAACGTTCTTTCCGAAGCATGGCTTGCTGACAAGAAGGATTGGATCGGTCAGGCTGCAAGATATACAGACTGCTACGCTTCCAACATTCCTCTCGTTGAATCTTGGATGGGTGATGGCTCCTTCAAGGCATTCCCACAGCACCTCTACAACCTCTACGGCGATGAGACCACAAAGTACACATACTCCACAAGCGATTACACCTTCAACAACCTCTTCAACTCTGCTCTTATCGCTAACAGCGGTTACACAATGAACCAGAACAACATCCAGCCGTTCAAGTACGATGCTACATCCGTAACATTCAGCTGGAACGACCTCACAAGCGGTGACGCACAGTTCATCAACCGTGCAGCAACAGTAGACAGCCTCCAGCTCGCTACATCTTCTACATGGTACTGGGATAGCATGACAGTAACAGGTTACTCTGTAGCTGCTGAAGATGCTTCCACAGAAGCAGGCGCTGAAGATGACGGTGCAGATCTCGATGACGATGCTGCTGATGACGACACAGTTGCTGATGACGACACAGTTGCTGATGACGACACAGTTGCTGATGACGATGTAACTGCTGACGATGACACAGCTGCTGATGACACAGCTGCTGATGATACAGTTGCTGATGACACAGCAAGCAACCCTTCCACAGGTAATGCTCCTATCGCTCTCGCAGTAATCCCTGTTGCTCTTGCTGCTGCTGCAGTAGTTGCTAAGAAGAGAGGCTAAGTCCGCACCGTTCAAAGACGGTACGCGATGCGCGCAAAACTTCATGAAAGATAACTTTATCTAAAATTACTCTCGGGTGTTTAAGCTTTAAAGTTATTCTAACATCAAAATATGACCGCTGTCCGGTTGCAGAACGGACAGCGGTTTTTTGTTGTGCTGTATTGTCCGCGCTATGTGACGCGGACTTTTTATGATAAGTTTTTAACAATCAATGGTTGTTTTGCACAGGAACGATGATTAGTTATAGTGAGAAATAAACAAAATTAAACGAACGAAAACGTTTGAGAAAACACTAAAATGTTTATAAGATGTTAAGAATAGGGAGATAGTAAACAAAAAATAAAATATTATCTTGACAAGCATTGTGTAAATTGTTATAATAATAATATAACTCATTAAAATTTCAGCCATTGTGTGCAATATTTTCAGCAGGTTTTAACATAAGCATCACAATTACTTGTTTTTTGAGTAAATACTTAAACAGATATTGCAGTTTAATTGAAAGGTGGTTTGTCTGTTGTCAAGTAAAACTAATTTCAGGAGAATCGTTTCAGCTGTGACTGCGCTGATGCTTGCGGTGACGTCATTTGCGGCTGTTCCGGCAACTGCCGAAAGTTCGGAAACATCGGCGGTGCAGTCTTCCGGACAGGAAACGTTCACTTATGAAGAACAAAACACTTACAGCGACTATTATGACGAGATCTCAGGGGTAAAACGTCCCGATAAAGAGGCGCTGCTCGTCTACACGGGCGCCCGTGACGGTGCAAACGTCAGCGTCGAATCTTATGAGGGCAAGGATAATGTCGTGGTTTGGAACAGCGAAGAGGGTACGCTTGACTTTACAGTAAACGTTCCCGAAACAGGTGCTTATAATATGGAAATGTCCTATTATCAGATCACCGGCAGCACTACGACAACTGAGTTTTCCGTACTTCTTGACGGCGAATCGCCTTACGATACGGCAACAAGAATAAATATCCCCCGAATCTGGACGAGCAAATATCCTATCGCTCCCGATTCAAAGGATAATGAGATTCGTCCTCCGCAGGTAGAAATGCCGATGTGGACAAAAACTTCGTTCAAGGACGAGGACGGACTTTTCAATGAGCCGCTTCTCTTCTATCTCGAAGCAGGCGAGCATACCATCTCGATATCTTCCGAAAGAGCAATGGTCGCTATCGAATATATCAAGCTCTACAATGAACAGGGCTTCGATAAATATGTTAAGCCTTCCGGTGCGGAGCTTGCAAAGAACGATTCCGCCGAAGCTATAAAGGTTCAGGGTGAGCGTTACGCTTATACGAACTCTCAGACCCTCTTCCCTACATACGACCGCGGCAATTACCTCACAGAACCCTCCAACCCGACAAAGCAGCGCTATAATACTGTCGGCGACGGAACTTGGGATCAGTCGGGTCAGGCAATAACTTGGGAAATCGACGTTGCAGAGGCAGGTTACTATAAGGTAAACCTTAAGACCCGTCAGAACGAGCTGCGCGGACTTTTCACAAACCGCAGACTTTATATTGACGGCGTTGTACCGTCCGATGCTTTTAGCGAGATAAAGTTTTACTACAGCACAAACTGGGTTTCCGTTGTTCCCGAAGATGAAAACGGCGACCCTGCATATATCTACCTCGACAAGGGCAAGCATACCTTGACGCTCGAATGTATTCCGGGCGATATCGGCGAATATATGCGCAAGCTTGACAATATCGTGTTTGAAGCGAACCAGTATTATATGCAGATACTTATGATAACCGGCCCTTCTCCCGATAAATATACTGACTATTTCGTTCACAGACAGATCCCCGAACTCCTCGATGTTTTCGAAAAGCTTTCAAAGGAGCTTCGCGAAACTCGTGCGGCTATCGAAGAGATCGCAGGAATTGACGGTTCCGAAGCTGCTGTTCTCGACCGTCTTGCTGATGTTTTCGACAAATGTATAAAACGTCCGAACAAGATCCCCGATTACGTTTCTTCAAGCGGAATCAAGGATAATGTTACTGCCGTTTCTTCGTGGATGCGTCAGTACAGAAGCCAGCCGCTCGAAGTTGACTTTATCGAGCTTGTTCCCGCTAATCAGAAAGTAACCTCCGTTAAGAAGAACTTCTTCAAGTCGCTTGCGTTCAACACCAAGGCTCTTGTTGGCTCGTTCTTTGAGGATTACACAGTTCTTTCCGATGTTACAGCTGATTCTATCAACGTTTGGGTAGGTATCGGCCGTGACCAGACGAATATCGTCAAGCAGATGACCGATTCCCAGTTCACTCCCGAAACAGGAATCGATGTTTCCATCAACCTTGTACAGGGTACTATTATGGAAGCCGTTCTCGCAGGAAAAGGCCCTGACGTTGCCCTCTTTATCGGCGGCGAATTCCCTGTAAACCTCGCTATCAGAGGTCTTGTTCACAGCGTTGACGATCTCCCCGGATATGACGAAGTTGCTGCTCGTTTCCAGAGCGAAGCAACCGTAATGTATACATACGACGGTCACGTTTACGGCGTTCCGCTTACAAGAACTTTCCCGATGATGTTCTATCGTAAGGATATGCTTGCGGAAGTCGGCATCAACGCTCCGCCGGATACTTGGGACGACTTTGTTGATATGCTCCCTGCTCTTCAGAGAAAGTATATGCAGCCGGGTCTTATCCTTCCCACAAACGTTAACGGTACCGCTGTTTCGCCTGCAACGGAAGTCGGACACACATTCGCACTTTTTATGCTCCAGAACGGCACCAACTATTATAATGAAGATCAGACAGCGACAACGTTCGACAGCCTCGAAGCTGTAAACGCATTCGCAACTTGGACAGAACTTTACAACGTTTATCAGTTCGATCAGCAGTATGACGCATTCACACGTTTCAGAACAGGTGAAGCTCCTATCGTTATCCAGAACTACTGCACATTCTATAACCAGCTCAACAGAGCCGCTCCCGAGATCAAGGGACTTTGGGATTTCACCCACGTTCCCGGAACTGTCCGTGAGGACGGCACCGTTTCCTACGCTGCAAACTCCAACGGTTCGGGCGCTATCATCCTCAAGGACTGCAAGAACATCAATGCAGCTTGGGAGTTCATCAAGTGGTTCACGGAAACCGATACGCTTGTTGAATACGGTCAGAATGTTGAAGGCGTAATGGGCCCTCTCGGTCGTTTTGAAAGCGCAAACGTTGAGGCGCTCAAAAAGCTCAACTGGTCGAACAGCGATCTCGATAAGATACTCTTCCAGATGGATCAGCTCGAAGAGATCCCGATCATTCCGTCATCCTACGTTGTTACCCGTGGTATTATGAACGCATTCCGTGCTGTTGTTAACGATAAGGAAAATGCAAGAGAAACACTCAGGCTTTACAATATCGATATCAACAACGAAATTACGAGAAAACGTCATAATCTCGGCTTAGATTCTTAAAGATTGGAGGGTTTACCTTTGGCTGAACAAACCCAGAAAAAAGAAATTTTGCTCAGAAGTGAACAGAAACACACTTTTAAGGAAAATTTCCAATATACGCTCCATGAAATGAGGAGAAATATCGGATGCTACGGTATGATCGCCCCGTTTATGGTCTTCTTTATCCTGTTTACCGTTATCCCCGTTATCATGTCGCTGCCTATGGGCTTCACCGACTTCGATATGGCGCATTTTCCACCGAAATTTGTAGGTTTTGACAACTTCTACACCCTTTTCGTTGAGGACGATGTTTTCATCAAGTCGATCAGAACAACGCTTATCTTCGCAGTTTTCACAGGCCCGTTGAGCTATGCTCTCAGCTTTATGCTCGCATGGCTCATCAATGAGCTGCACCCTGTTCTCAAGACGGTTTTCACTCTTATTTTCTACGCTCCGTCAATGGCAGGCAACATCTACTTCGTTTGGCAGCTCATCTTCTCGGGTGACTCCTACGGTTATCTTAACGCTTTCCTTAACTCGCTCGGTTTCACAACGGGCGCTATCCAATGGCTCACAGACGCAAACTACGTTCTCCCCTGCGTTATCGTAGTTCAGCTCTGGATTTCAATGGGTGCAGGCTTCCTTGCTTTGCGCGCAGGTTTCCAAGGCATCGACAAGTCCATGTACGAGGCCGGCGCTATCGAAGGTATCAAGAACCGTACACAGGAGCTTATTTATATCACTATCCCGTCAATGGGCCCTCAGCTTATGTTCGCAGCTGTAATGCAGATCGTATCCTGCTTTACCGTTGATATCGTCGGACGTATGCTCGCAGGCTTCCCTTCAACGGACTACAAGGTTCATACTATTATGAGATCGGAAGAGCACACGTCTGAACTCCAGTCACCGGCTATGAT
>CAMJES010000029.1 GCA_946404705.1 uncultured Ruminococcus sp.
CGACCACCGAGATCTACACTCTTTCCCTACACGACGCTCTTCCGATCTGAGTTAACGGGAGCTGTGAACTTTGTGACAGCAGACGCGATAATGCAGCTTGATGCGCTGTAAATGAACGGCACAAGCATAAAATACCTGAATGAAAAGCGTATGCCTGTCGATTTGCAAACGACAGCAATTCGGACGATATTGCTGTAAATATTACTTGCGTAATAGGAGATAAGTACGCCTGCAAAACCATAAAAATGAACGAAAACAACAACGCATATTATCCGTATTACATATTCGCAGAGCGAGTTGAAGGTGGAAAAATTCTGCTTTCCGAGTCCCTTTAAAATGCATTCGAGAACAATTTCAAGGTATATGAACGGTATGACGGGGAACATTTTTACAAGCGTTTCTCCGACAAGAGAGTCTGAACTGCATATAACATCACCTATGCTTCTGCCAACACACAGGAACAGTCCGCCGATAAAAAAAGAGTATATAAACGAACTTGTCAATGCTTTTGAAACAAGACTTTTTACACGCTCTTTGTTATGCGAAGAATTTGCTCTGGCTATCTCGGGCATAAGTACATTCGACAGCGCATTAAGTATCACCGACGGAAAGAACACGGTAGGGATTATCATTGCCTCAAACATACCGTATTCGCTCATAGCGCGGTCAGCGGATTCGTTGAATCTTACAAGTGCTATCGGTACAAGCACATCATTTGCAGTTGAGAGAATCATCTGAACATAACCGCTTGCAAGTATGGGAAGAGAAAGCTTCAGATATTTTCGGAACGTGTCAAGCTTGGGTTTTATGCACAGCACGACCGAAAAAACTTTCCGTTCCGAAATGTATTTTATAAGATAAAAAATAAAGCTGACAAATTCTCCGATAAGTATCGAAGCCGCAATAAGAATATATATATCAAAGCCTTGGTCAATAAGGAAAATAACTGATATAAGCAGAAATATCCATTTTGCCGAAAACTCTATCATATCGCCAAGGCAGGGGATATTGACCTTGCGGACAGCGTTGAAATATCCCTTTATGCAGGAACCGACCGCCGCAAACGGAAGCGACAGCGCAATAATTCTTATCGGAGCGGAAAGGTCAATTTTTCCGCCCGAAAGCTCGGATATCTTTTCCGCAAAAATAAAAGATACTATCATAAAAAAGCAGGACAGTGCAAGAGAAAATCCGACAGAATACCGCATTATCACCGTGTAATTGCGGTTCCCGAAGCCTGTTTCCTCCGAAACGAGCCTGCTTGTGGAAATGAAAATGTTTCCGTTAGCAAGCACCATTATGAAGCCGAAAAGCGTGAAGATAAGCGTCATTATCCCGACCGAAGCCGTTCCGAGCTTGCTTGATATAAGCGAATTAAGAAAAATTCCAAGCCCTTGTAATACAAGTGAAACAAATGTAAGCCGAAACGTGTCTTTTGCCATTTTATTTATATAAAATTTCATTCAGTTTCCCTCATTTCTTAGTTAAATCTATGAAAATCAATGTAATTCTATGCAAAATCTTGATATTTTGAGAAAGAATGTATATAATATAAGAGTATGAATATTTTTAGGAAAAGACGGTGTGAACATGACAAAAGCAGAAGCTTTTTTTGCTGATTTGAAGAATAAAAAAGTTGCTCTGATAGGTACAGGCGTAAGTCATCTTGAGCTTATCGAGCTTCTTTTGAAAAAAAATATAAATATTACCGTGTGCGATAAAAAAACACGGGAGGAAATGGGCGAGCTTGCAGAAAAGCTTGAAAATTCGGGCGCAAAGCTCTCGCTCGGTGAAAATTATCTCAATGAGATATATAACGCAGATGTTGTTTTCAGAACTCCGGGTATGTATTTCCATTCACCCGAGCTGCAAAAGGCAAGGGATATGGGAATTGCGGTAACATCCGAAATGGAGGTTTTCTTTGACCTTTGCCCGTGCAGGATATACGGTATCACGGGAACGGACGGAAAAACCACAACCACTACTATTATTACAGAGATGCTTGAAAGAAGCGGCAAAAAAGTTCATAAGGGCGGAAATATCGGCCGCGCGCTCCTCCCGATAATCGAGCAGATATCGCCCGATGATATTGCTGTTGTTGAGCTTTCAAGCTTCCAGCTTATCAGTATGAGAAAATCGCCCGATACGGCTGTTATTACGAATATCTATCCTGACCATTTGAACGTCCATAAATCAATGGATGAATATATCGGAGCAAAGAAAAATCTTATTCTGCACCAAAACGCTTTTTCAAAAACGGTACTTAATCTTGATAATGCGGATACAAACGCGCTTTCCGAAGAGGTTCGCGGAAATCTGCTGAAATTCAGCAGACAGTCAAAACCGCAGCGCGGTTCATTCCTTGACGAAAACGGCTGGTTATGCTTTACCGATGGGAAGAACACAGAAAAGATCGTTCATAAGGACAGCATAAAGATCCCCGGACTTCACAATGTTGAAAATTATCTCGCCGCCATTGCAGCGGTCTACGGTGTTGTTCCTGCAGAAGCTATCCGTGAAACAGCGGAAAGCTTCGGCGGCGTTGAGCATAGGATAGAATTTGTCCGTGAGCTTGACGGGGTAAAATATTACAACGACAGCATTGCAACAAGTCCCGTAAGCGTGATTGCAGGTTTAAATGCATTCAGCAAAAAGCTTATCGTTATCGCGGGCGGTTCGGATAAAAAGCTTGATTACGGAACGATGTCCGAGGCTATAAATAAAAAGGTCAAGGCGCTTATACTTCTTGGCGCAACTGCGGATAAGATAGAAGCCGCAGTTAGGGCATACAGCGGATATGACGAAAACAACTGCCGAATCTATCGTGTTGATACAATGGAAGAAGCGGTCGCAAAGGCTCGAGAAATTGCGGTAAACGGTGATATCATAACGCTTTCGCCTGCAAGCGCAAGCTTTGACCATTACAAAAATTTTGAAGAGCGCGGAAAGCATTATAAAGGTATAGTTAACGCTCTCGTATAATTTTAAAGGAAGTAAATATGGATCTTAAAGAAACAATAAAAAAGCTTGCCGATTGCAGCGGAGTTTCGGGCGATGAAGACTGCGCAGCGGAGCTTGCACTCGGATATCTTAAAGAGTTTACGGACGATTATTTTATTAAAAACAAGTGCGTTTTCGGCAATTTCGGCAAGCGTGAAAAAGGAAAGCCGCATATTCTGCTTGACGCACATATTGACCAAATAGGTTTTGTCGTAACATTTATCACAGATGACGGTTTTCTTAAAATTGCAAACTGCGGCGGAATAGACAGACGGCTTTTGCTTGCACAGCAGGTAAAAATTCTCGGCAGAAGAGAGATATGCGGTGTGATTTGTTCGATACCACCGCATCTTGAAAAAAAAGACGATGAAAGCAAGGTTCCCGAGTATTCCGATATCTGCATTGATATCGGTATGACAAAGGCGGAAGCGGAAAAGGTCGTTTCTGTTGGTGATAAAGTCGTATTTTTGCAAAAATGTGAGGATATGCTTGGTGACAGGATATCGGGGGCAGCTTTGGACGACCGATGCGGAGTTGCCTGCCTGCTTCGTGCAGCTGAATTGCTCAAAGATGAAACGCTCGGCTGTTCATATACAGTAATGTTCTCCTCGCAGGAAGAGGTAGGCGAGAGGGGAGCAAAAATCGGCGTTTACGATGTTGACCCCGATATTGCGATAGCTGTTGATGTAAGCTTCGCCCTCACTTCGGACGATTCCGAGCTAAAATGCGGCAAAATGGGAAAGGGAGCAATGATAGGCTTTGCACCCACGCTTGACCGTGAGCTTTCAAACGAAATGAAAGAGCTTGCATCTAAGAATGATATCCCATATCAGATCGAAGTTATGAACGATGAAACAGGAACCAATGCCGACAGATTTTCCGTTAATGCAGGCGGTGTAAAGGCTGTTACATTGTCAATACCGCTTAAATATATGCATACTCCGGTTGAGGTTATTTCCGTTTCGGATGTTGAAAATACAGCGAAGCTTATCGCTGCATATATTAAGGAGGTGCGCTGAAATGGAGTTTGCTTCACTTTTAAAAGAGCTGTGCGCCTTGAACGGCACTTCCGGCGATGAGAAAAATGTCCGTGAATTTATCATTGAAAAAATCAAGGATCGCTGCGAGTATAAGGTGGATAATCTCGGAAATATCATTGCTTTCAAAAAGGGGGTTAAGACCCCGAAAAACAAGCTTATGATATCGGCACACATGGACGAGGTCGGAATGATAATCACTTCGATAAAATCGGACGGAACTCTGACATTTTCTCCCGTTGGCGGCATTGACGCAAGAGTTGTCATAGGCAGAAATGTAAAAATAGGTGATATTCACGGCGTTATCGGTTCAAAGGCTGTCCATAACCTTACTTCCGCCGAAAAAAACAAGGCTGCTGAGTTTTCGGGGCTTTATATTGATATCGGCGCAGAAAGCAGGGAAGAAGCAGAAAAACTGGTTTCCCTTGGAGATTACGCATATTTTGCTTCGGAAACTTTGACTCTCGGTGATGATATGCTTTGCTCGAAAGCGATTGATGACCGCTTCGGCTGTGCTGTGATGATAATGCTTATCAACAGCGAACTTGAGTATGATGTTACGTTTACCTTTGTAGTTCAGGAAGAGGTCGGATTAAGAGGTGCAAGGGCAGCTGCCTTTACAGTTGAACCCGACTTTGCATTGGTTTTAGAAGCTACTACGGCTGCCGATATTCCGTTGGCGAGCGGCGCAGAACGCTGCTGCGAGCTTGGAAAAGGCCCGGTTGTTTCATATATGGATCGTTCAACGATATATGACCGTGAGCTTTTTGATATTTCAAAGCAGCTTGCTGCCGAAAACAATATCCCGTGGCAGACAAAGACGATGATCGCAGGAGGAAACGACAGCGGTGCTATCCATATCACCAAAGGCGGCGTTAGAACGCTTGCAATCTCGATTCCATGCCGTTATCTTCATTCGCCTGCAAGTGCGGCAAGACTTTCCGATATGGAAAACTCGCTTAAACTCACAAAGCTTATGATAAAAAAGGTGTGCGAACTTTGATAAAGCAGATACACCGCACCGATGTTAAGCTTTCCGAAAGCTATTACGGCTACAAAATACGTTCCTATCTGAATGCATACGGCACGGAATATGATTTCTGCAGGCTGTTTGCGAATGAAAACGGCGGCGTTATCCTTGTTTATAACAGCACAATGGTAGCAGACGGAAGTTTTGATGAAAGCGAGCTTGATGGATTTATACAGATGTTAAAGCCGATAACGATTGAAGTTCCCGATTATATTTCATTAGAACTTGACGAACAGTATTCGCGCACAGAACGGACGCTGTTTAAAGCACCCGATGATATATGCTGCGGCGAAGAATTTGATGTAAAGCATAACACCTTTATAGCAGACTGCTTTCCGATGCTTTCGGAATCGTTCGGAATCGCAGAATTTGATGAGTGGTATGTGGATATCTGTCACAGGATCCGACATGGCGTTTCCGATATTTATCTCTATAAAACAACGACCGTTACAAAGGCATTCGATATAAACGGTTTTGTATTTCTATCGCATATCGCAACGGCAAAATCCGACAGAGGACAGGGAACAGCAGGGAAACTTCTGAAACGGCTTTGTGAAAGCTTAAAAAAAGACTGCAAAGATGTATACCTTTACAGTAAGGAAGAAAGATATACATTCTATCTGTCACTTGGATTTGAAAAGGTTTTGACTGATACAGTTTATGAAAAGAAAATTTTGAATTGATGAGAGGTATATTTTACTATGGCAGAAATATTTGATCCCAAGCCTGCTGTTTTGAAAGGCTTTGAGTTTGAAGAAAGAATACTCAAGCTTGCGGAAAAAGCGGAAGCCGACTGCAGCGAAGCATTTGCGCTTGCAGAGAAGATCTCGCGCAAAAACAGCGAAAAGGTTCTCCACGCTTTTATTAACAACAAAGTAAGCTCCGCCTGCCTTGTCGGAACGACCGGATATGGTTATGACGATGTAGGCAGAGATACGCTCGACAAGGTTTATGCAGAGGTTTTCGGGGCAGAAGACGCGCTTGTACGCCATTCTTTTGTTTCGGGAACTCATGCGCTGACGGTTGCTCTTTTCGGTGTACTCAGAACGGGTGACAAACTTGTGAGCTTGACAGGCAAGCCTTATGATACGCTTGAAGAAGTTATCGGAATCAGAGGAAGCGGCAATGGGTCGCTTAAAGATTTCGGTGTTTCTTATGATCAGGTGGATTTTCTTCCGGATGGAAAGCCTGATCTTGCCGATATTTTCAAGAAGGTCAAGGACGCAAAGGTAGCGTACATACAGCGCTCCAGAGGTTACGCGCTTCGTCCTACGCTTACAATTGATGATATTGCCGAGATCGTAAAAAGTGTAAAAAATGCTAACCCGAATGCAATTATTATGGTCGATAACTGCTACGGTGAGTTCGTTGAGGAGGCTGAGCCGCTTTCGGTGGGCGCTGACCTTATTATCGGTTCGCTTATAAAAAACCCCGGTGCGGGAATTGCAGAAACAGGCGGATATATTGCAGGAAAAAAGAAGCTTGTCGAACTTTGTTCATACAGAATGACCTGCGTAGGAATGGGAAAAGAAGTCGGCTGTACTCTGAATCAGAACAAGCCGATGTATCAGGGGCTATTAATGGCTCCCGAGGTGGTCTGCAATGCTGTAAAGACAGCTATCTTTACAGGCAAGATAATGACAATGCTTGGTTTTGAGTGCCTTCCTGCACAGGGCAGTAAGAGGGGAGATATCATTACGACCGTTCTTATGAAGAATTCGGAGAATCTTATTGCTTTTTGTCAGGGCATTCAGAAGGGTTCGCCTATCGACAGCTATGTAACGCCCGAGCCGTGGGATATGCCCGGCTATGATTCTCAGGTTATCATGGCTGCAGGAGCGTTCAATATGGGTGCGTCCATCGAGCTTTCGGCAGACGCTCCGCTTCGTGAACCCTTTGCGGCTTATGTTCAGGGCGGACTGACTTTCCCGATAGCAAGACTCGGTATTCTCACAGCTATTCAAGAAATGTATGACAAGCATTGTATAAGAATAATCTAATATTATTACATCGGGGTTTGTATAATACAGACTCCGAATTTTATTTCTTAAAATATCGAAATTTTTTGCAATTTGTCTTGCAATAAGAGTAAAAATATGCTATAATATATTCTGTATTTATGATTCTGATAGAAATGAGGTAGTTTTTATGGATTTGGATATGGTCAGATACCTGTCACAGCTCGGACGACTCAGCTTCACCGATGAGGAGCTTGAAAAAATGGCAGAAGATATGACTGGAATTATCGAAATAATGGACACTATTAAGGAAATTGACGTTACTTATGAACCCATTAAGGATAATCACAACGTTTATCTCAACGATTTGCGCAAGGACATCTCGGCAGATTCTTACCCGACAGCTCAGATCCTGCAGAATGCAGTTAATTCGGAGGACGCTTTTGTTGTTCCTAAGGTTGTCGAATAATACTATTATAAATGTATTCTGAAAATGAAAGGATGTCAATAAATGGATTTAACAGCACAGAAAATCGGCGATCTGCGTTCAATGCTTGATAAAAAAGAGATCTCTGCAAAGGAACTTACGAACGCTTACCTCGACAGAATAAGCTCCGTGGACGATAAGCTTGAAAGCTTTATTACTGTTACCGCCGAGGCTGCCGAAAAAGCAGCTGAAAAGGCTCAGGAAATAATTAATAAGGGCGAGGCTTCCGCTCTTTGCGGTATTCCTCTTGCAATTAAGGACAATATCTGTACAGACGGCGTAAAAACTACCTGCGCTTCCAAAATGCTCGAAGATTTTGTGCCTTTCTATAATGCGACCGTTATGGATAAGCTTGAAAATGAGGGAGCTGTAATGCTCGGCAAGGTTTCCATGGACGAATTTGCAATGGGCGGCTCAACACAGACCTCCGCATTTAAAAAGACAAAGAACCCTTACGACCTCGGAAGAGTTCCGGGCGGAAGCTCGGGCGGTTCAGCTGCTGCTGTAAGCGCATCACTCTGCGCTGCTGCTCTCGGTTCAGATACAGGCGGATCTATCAGACAGCCGTCTGCATTCTGCGGTGTAACAGGTCTTAAGCCGACATACGGCCGTGTTTCACGTTACGGACTTATTGCGTTCGCAAGCTCTCTCGACCAGATAGGCCCTATCGCAAAATCCGCTGAGGACTGTGCGATCATACTTAACGCGATCGCAGGCTATGACCCTCACGACGGTACTTCTTCCAAGAATGAAGTTCCCGATTTTACAGCTAAGATCGGTCAGGATATCAAGGGAATGAAAATCGCCGTTCCTAAGGAATTCTATGCAGAGGGAATTGACGATGAAGTAAGAAATGCTGTTCTCAATGCCGCCGATTACTATAAATCTCTCGGTGCAGAGCTTGTTGACTGCTCAATGCCGTCACTTAAGTATGCAGTTGCTTCATATTATCTGATCTCTTCGGCTGAAGCGTCTTCAAACCTCTCACGTTTTGACGGAATCAAATACGGTCACCGCTCCGAAGAGGGCGAGAACTTTGCGGAGCTTATCTCCAATTCAAGAAGAGAAGGCTTCGGCGAAGAAGTAAAAAGAAGAATAATGCTTGGAAACTATGCTCTTTCAAGCGGTTATTATGACGCTTATTACGGTAAAGCAATGGCTCTTAAGCAGAAGATCCGTGAAGAATACGAAAGCATCTTCACAGGCTGCGATGTTATCCTTACACCGACCGCTCCGACTGTTGCTTACGGCGTAAACGAAAATATTTCCGACCCTGCAAAGATGTATCAGGCAGATATCTGCACAGTTACAGTCAATATTGCATCTCTCCCCGGAATTTCCACTACCTGCGGATATGATTCCAAGGGTATGCCTATCGGTATGTCGATAATCGGCAAAAAGTGGGATGAAGCTACGATAATTCAGGCTGCTGACGCATTTGAAAAGAATTTCGCGCGTCAGAATGCAAGCCTTTAAGGAAAGGGGAAGAAGAAAATGTCAGCATATATTCCTGTTATCGGTCTTGAAGTTCATGCCGAGCTTTTAACTAAATCAAAGGTTTTCTGTACCTGCAGCGCCGAATTCGGCGGAGGTAAGAACTCACGCTGCTGCCCCGTATGCTCGGGTATGCCGGGAACGCTCCCCGTTATCAACCAAACTGCTGTTGAGTACGCTGTAAAGGCAGGCTTTGCAATGGGCTGCGATATAAATAAATTCTCTGTTTTTGACAGAAAAAACTATTTCTATCCCGACCTTCCGAAGGCTTATCAGATCTCACAGCTTAATCTTCCGCTCTGCATCAATGGCGTTGTTCCTATCGAGTATGAGGAAGACGGCGTAAAGAAAACCAAGAATATCAGAATAAACAGAATCCACCTCGAAGAGGACGCAGGAAAGCTTATCCATGATGATCTGAACGGCGTTTCTCTCGCTGACTATAACCGCTGCGGCGTTCCGCTTATCGAGATCGTAACCGAGCCGGATATGTCGTCCGCTGCAGAAGCTAAGGCTTTCGTTGAGAAGGTTTCGCTGCTCCTCCAGTATGCAGGCGTCTGCGACTGTAAAATGGAGCAGGGTTCTATCCGTGCCGATGTCAACGTTTCTATCATGAAGCCGACCGATACAGAGTTCGGTACACGAACCGAGATGAAGAACCTTAACTCTATCAAGGCTATCGGCCGTGCGATCGACTTCGAGATCTACCGTCAGGGCAAGCTGCTTGATATGGGCAAAAAGGTCGTTCAGGAAACAAGACGTTTCGATGACAATCGCGGCGAAACAAAGGCGATGCGTTCAAAGGAAAACGCTCACGACTACCGTTATTTCCCCGAGCCTGATATTCTTCAGGTAAACTTTACCGATGAGCAGCTCGACGCAATAAAGAATTCGCTACCCGAGCTTCCTGCACAGCGTATCATGAGATATACAAACGAATACGGCTTGTCCGAAAATGACGCAAAGATACTTGTTGCAAACAAGATTCTCTCCGATTTCTTTGACGCTGCTGTAAAAGCATATAATAATCCCAAGTCTATATGCAATTTCATCAACGGCGAGCTTATGAGAAGAATCAACCTCGGCGAGAGAACGCGTGAAAATCGTGCGTTTACCGCTGAACAGCTTGCAAAGCTTGTTGAAATGGCAGATACCGAAAAGGTTTCCAAGAATGACGCTAAGGACATATTCAGAGAAATGTCCGATAAGGGCGGAGATCCCGAAGTTATCGCAAAGGATAAGGGACTGCTTATCAGCAATGACCTCGGCAAGGTCGCAGAGGTCATCGAAAAAGTCCTTGCCGAGAACGAAAAGGCTGTCGCTCAGTATAAGGGCGGCGATATGAAGGTGTTCGGCTTTATTATGGGTCAATGTACAAAGGCTCTTAAGGGCGTCTGCACACCGAAGGTCATTAAGGAAGAACTTGAAAAGAAACTCAAATCCTAATTATGAAAGGTTGTTTTTGAAATGGTTAAAGTTGGCGGAAATGATCTGCTCAATGAGTTCGACCTTGAGGATGCTCTCTCAAAGGTCGGACAGGAAATCGAAGTCTGCGCTTGCGTTCACAGCGTAAAGCAGATGAGCGGTTTTGCGTTTGTTACACTTCGTACAGCACGTTATCTTATCCAGTCTATATACAGCGCAGAAAATTGTTCAGATTCGCTTGATGGCGTAAAAGAAGGCTGCTTTGTAAAAGTTAAGGCTGAAGTCAAGAAAGAAGACAGAGCATTCAACGGTATTGAGCTTACACTCAAAAATATCGAGATCGTGTCAAAACCCGATTATGAATATCCTCTCCATGTTTCCAAGAGAAGACTCGGCTGCTCGCTTGATGTCAATCTCGACAACAGAAGCGTTGCACTCAGAAATCCTTATGAAAGAGCAACCTTCAAATTTCAGGAGGGCGTTGTTTCCGGCTTCAGACAGTTTATGCTGGATAACAAATTCACCGAGATACACACTCCGAAGATCGTAGCTCAGGGCGCAGAGGGCGGCGCAAATATCTTCCACCTTGACTATTTCCAGAAGGATGCTTTTCTGAACCAGTCACCGCAGTTCTATAAGCAGACTGCTGTTGCATTTTTTGACAGAGTGTTTGAGATAGCTCCCGTTTACCGTGCAGAACGTCACGCAACTTCAAGACATCTTAACGAGTATATCGGTCTTGACTTTGAAATGGGATATATCAACGATATGTATGACGTAATGAACATGGAAACCGCTATGCTCCGTTACCTTATGCAGTATCTTAAAGACAATTATCAGCCCGAGATAAAGATCCTCGATGCCGATATCCCCGAAATAACTGAGATCCCTGCAATAAAGTTCGAAGAAGCTGTTGAGCTTATCAAGGGCAGCCGTTCGAAGAACAAGTTTGACCTTGAACCCGAGGATGAAGTTTTCCTTTGCGACTGGGCAAAGAAGGAGTACGGTACAGAGTTCATATTTGTAACGAATTTCCCGTCCTCAAAGCCTCCGTTCTATGCAATGAACGATAAGGACGACCCGAGAACTGCCTGCAAGTTTGACCTGCTTTTCAGAGGTCTTGAGATAACAACAGGCGGTCAGCGTATCCATAACTATGAAGAACAGATCGAAAAGATGAAGGCTCAGGGACTTGACCCCGAGGACTTCAAATCCTATCTTGAGGTTCATAAGTATGGTCTGCCTCCTCACGGCGGCCTTGGAATCGGTCTTGAAAGACTTGTTATGAAGCTTCTGAACCAGCAGAACATCCGTCAAGCTTCAATGTTCCCAAGAGATCTCAACAGACTTCTTCCGTAACAAAAATGCAACTTATAAATCGATATTTTTCAAAAAATAGCTAATTTTGCGAGAATTACCGCAATAAAATCGGCTATTGTGCAAGAATATAAAAATTTTTCTGCATTTTTTGAAAAAGGGTATTGACAAAACGGTTTTTATAGTGTATTATATAACTGTAATCAATTTTAATACAAGAAGCAATGACGCTTCAGCAGACGGGGATACTGTCTGCTGGGGCGCTTTTTGTTATCTTTTGATTGGGAGGAAATTTATTATGTCAGAGTTAGTTAATCAGGGAGTTAAAAGTGTTCCGGATTATTTCGGATGCAACGTTTTTAACGAAGAAGTCATGAAAGCAAGACTTCCTAAGAATGTTTACAAGTCCTTGCTTAAAACAAAGCAGCTCGGTACGCCGCTCGATACAGATGTTGCAGAGGTCGTTGCTTCCGCAATGAAGGAATGGGCTATTGAAAAGGGCGCAACACACTATACACATTGGTTCCACCCGATGACAGGCGTTACTGCTGAAAAGCACGATTCATTTATTTCTCCTACGGCAGACGGAAAGGTTATCATGGAATTCTCGGGCAAAGAGCTTATCAAGGGTGAGCCTGACGCTTCTTCTTTCCCGTCCGGCGGTCTTCGTGCTACATTTGAAGCAAGAGGCTATACAGCTTGGGATCCAACTTCACCTGCGTTCGTTAAGGACGGCTCACTCTATATTCCTACTGCATTCTGTTCTTACACAGGCGAAATTCTCGATAAGAAAACACCGCTTCTTCGTTCAATGGAAGTTCTTTCCGAGCAGGCTCTTCGTATTGTAAGACTTTTCGGCAATACAACTGCAACAAGAGTTACCACAACAGTAGGCCCCGAACAGGAATACTTCCTTGTCGACAAGATGCTTTACGACCAGCGTGAAGACCTTATCCTCACAGGCAGAACCCTTTTCGGCGCAAAGGCACCTAAGGGTCAGGAACTTGAGGATCACTACTTCGGCAATATCAAAACAAGAGTTCAGGAATATATGAAGGATCTCGATGAAGAGCTTTGGAAGCTTGGTATTTGCTCCAAGACAAAGCACAACGAGGTTGCTCCTGCACAGCACGAAATGGCTCCTATTTTCACAACTTCAAACGTTGCTGCAGACCAGAACGCTCTTACAATGGAGATCATGAAGAAAGTCGCTCTCCGCCACGGATTTGTCTGCCTCCTTCACGAAAAGCCTTATGCAGGCGTTAACGGTTCAGGTAAGCACAACAACTGGTCAATGTCCACCAATGACGGACAGAACCTCCTTGAACCGGGCGATAACCCCAAGGAAAACTTCCAGTTC
>CAMJES010000030.1 GCA_946404705.1 uncultured Ruminococcus sp.
CTGCTCGCCCCCTTGACCCCTCGCAAGCCTTTGAAAAGGCTTGAGCGAAACTTTTTGTCCGCTTCGCGGTTTTAACTGCAAATGTTAGCGTTACAATAATTCCGAATTCATAATTCCGAATTAAATAATTACGCATTACGAATTCCGCATTAATAATACGTTGTGTTGTAGTCGCCATATCTGAGTTCACATACTTCTATCTTACATTTCGGAACGGCTTTCTTGATGGCTTTCGCTGTTTCATCGGATATTCCCGTGAAATCCATCAAAAGATAGGTCATGCTTTTGAGCGTTCCAAGCTTCTCCATATTCTTTATTCCGCCGTCCGCTCCGTCCGATATTCTCAGGTCTTTAATGTTCGAACCCTCTATCCATTTTATATCGAAAGAGGAATTATTATTGTATATTATAAGCTCTTCAAGCGCTTTGCACTTCTTCAGTTCCGACAGATCCTTGAATTTACAAAGCATTATTGTGGCGCTTTTCAGATTTTTCAGCTTCGAAATTCCTGTAATATCCAAGCTGAAATTTCCCATCACAAAAAGATCTTCGAGGCTTTCAAGCTCCTGCAAAAAGCTCATATCAAAATATCGGTAATTGTTGATGTCCATAAGCGAAAGCTTCTTAAGCTTTTTCAGATTGCCTATATTTTTTGTAAACGACTTATCCACATACGAAAGCGAAAGCTGTTCAAGCCATGTCATTTCCCCGATAAACGAGAGATCCTCTTCGGTGAAGTCAATGTCAAGGTCTTTCAGCTTTTTAAGCTTTGCGACCATGCTTATATTCTTCGTATCTCCCGATATATCAAGCTTTTCAAGCTTTGCAAGGCTGCTCAAAAAAGACATATCGGTATCGCCGGATAATCTAAGCGTGAGTTCCTTTAAATTTTTAAATCTTTTGATAACGGAAACGTCATCTCCGCCTGCATACTGCAGATCAAGCTTTTTCAGCTTCGTAAGTCCCTTTAAAACCGTGATATCGTCGATTGCCGATGCTTTCACATCAAGATAAAGCTCCGTAAGATTTTTCAGAAAGGACACAGGATTGATGCTTTCGCACTCGGTTTCTCCGTAGATGTTCGTATAGCGGAATTTTTTCAGTCCCGTGAGGTTTTTTAGAAACGACAGGTTCTCTGAGCCGTCACATTGATGCAGTCCAAGCCAAACCAGATCGTTTAGATTTTTTAAAGCGGAAAGATTTTTCACATCGCTGCGGATAATAACAAGGTTCTGCAGCTCGGGAAGCTTTTGTGCAACAACCTTAAAGTCGATAGTTGCGTCCCCGACATAATAGTAATTTTTAAAGCTGTCATCATAAAAAGTGCTGTAAAATCCGTCCTCCTCTTCGCTGCCCTTGACAAAGCATATCTGCTTTGCATGGACGGAAATTTTGTTGCCGTATATCTCGACCTTTTCCGATTTCTCGGTTTTTTCCGCAAAGCAGCTAAGCGGCAGCACGGCAAGTAAAACAGCCATTGAAAACAGAACGCATAAAATTTTCTTCATAATGATTTCCCCCTGTTTAGTATTAATAATGATATATCTGCGTATTGTCCGTGTATATCAGCCCCCTTGATGTCTTTTCTGTTTGTATAAGTATAGCATTTTATGCAAGATTTGTCTATATTTTATAACAAAAAATACAACGATATGACAAAAAAATATTTTCACCATATCGCCGTAAGGGTGTTTTTATTATGTAAATGCGCCTATCGCAATATAGTCGCTTAAAGTCCGCTCATACCATTCCTTGCGCAGGATATCGTCTGTAAGCTCGTTTCTGCAATTTTTTGCGGCATGGGAGAGCATTGTGTTTTCGCTGTCGGTACAGCCTGCTATAACAAGCGAAGCGTCAGCCGAAAGATCCTCGGGAAACTCGGTCATAACTCCGCTTTCGATAAGCGAAACGTCATAGCGAGCGATAAGTCCGTCCGCGCCGCAGAAGCCTAGCAGGAGTGCTGCCGCTGTTATGACTGCCGCGCCGACCTTTGCCGCAGGAAAAGCCTTGAAGCGCGATATCATTATAAGCACGAAAACAACTGCAAGTATAAACATAAACCAAGATGTGTAAACGCGCTTTGGGGTAAGCCCGAAACGGCTGATATAAAGGAACATCTTGCTCTCGGCGGTCGCGATAAGGATAAGCGTGAACACCGAGAAAATGACCGTCAGGACTTTCAGCACAGCGCTTTTTCCGTCAACGCGGCGGCAGAACACGTTTATTGCGGCGATAACAAGGAGGTTTATCACGGCAACTGCGCAAAGCTCAAAGAAACCTCTGCGAGCATATTCCGAAGCGCTGAATTTTTCGGGCAGAACTCCGCCGAACGCTGATATAAAATAGGAAAGCTGCGAGAAAAAGAACAGCACATAAACAACGCAGAGCGGCGCGGTAAATGCACATATAAGCGCGGACGGTGCAATCCGCATACGCTCGGATCTCTCTTCAAACAAGGCTTCGTCCGTGCGTAGCTTTCCCTTTGCCGAAACTGCAGCGTAGACAATGCCGAAAAGCAGGAATGAAACGGGCAGACCGAAGATGAATGTCCAGAAGCCGTCCAAGCTTATGCCGCCCGTTATCTTTTCAAGCATATCACCAAAGCCGTCATCGGCGCTTACAAGAAGAACGCAGACGATTATTGTAACGGGGAGTGAGAGCAGAAGTCCGATAACAGCATAGCCTGCGTTTTTTGCACCGCTTTGGCGGCGGAACAGACTGAATGCAGCCTTCGGGCAGGCGGTGAAATTCCTTGTCGAAACGCCGCAGACCGCTTCTGTAACGCTGTTAAAAGTGTTTCTGCCGAAGCCCTGCCACTCGGGATTGTTGAGCGCAAACGCCCACATTGCAAAGAACAGAGCCGCAAAGCAGAAGTCCATAAATCGTATAGTTCCGCTTGAACTTATGCCAATACCGAGCGAGAATACTGCCGAAAGTGTAAAATATGTCTTGGAGTATTTACTGCCGCAAGCCTTGCGAAGCTTTGCAAGGACTGTCGAAGCGGTGAGCGTTGCCAAGAGGAAGAGCGAAGCTGCAATTCCGCATTCGTTCTGTAAGAAAAGCTTTATAAAAAAGTATCCCGTGAAGCAGAAGACGAGCGCGAAAATGCTCTCGGAGAGCGAGCAGAACGGTTTTTTCTCCTGTGCGGCAGGTTCGGGCGCAGGCTCGGTCGATGTCATAGAAACGGACGGATTTTCTTCGCAGGTCATTCTTCATCGCTCCTTTCAAAGTCGAGTATATCGCCCGGCTTGCAGTCGAGAATATCGCAAAGCTTGTCGAGCGTTGAAAAGCGGATAGCCTTTGCCTTGCCCGTTTTAAGGATAGAAAGATTCGCAGGAGTAATATCAAGCTTTTCCGCAAGCTCCCCAGAGGATATCTTGCGTTTTGCCATCATAACATCAAGATTAACTATTATTGCCATTTATTATGCCCTCCGTTTTATATCGTACCGTCGTTTTCTTCACGAATTTCGACAGCCTTCGCAAAGACGTTTTTCAGCACACGAATTATAAGTCCGAAGAAAGCCGCTGCCGCCGCGATAACAACAAACGGATATGCCCAAAAGCTGTAAACCGCCATAACAATTCCGACAAGGTAGCAGCACCACGATAGAATTCTGATTATAGTAACGTTTTCCTCAATGAAAATTTTTTCATTCTTTATGTTGGAAAGGAGCTTGTTAAGGAAGAAAAGTGCGGTGAACGCAAGCACAGCGCAGGTGTAAAAGACGATGTAAAAGCCGACAGGGTCAAGTCCGAGATCCCACACCATTGCAAGCGGCCCCCAGCTTGAGGATATCAGCGAAACCGTTGCATAAACGCAGGATACCGCAAAAACAACGGCAAGCACCCAAACTATAACTCGTGAAAGCGTAAGCGACATTGTGTCAGTCCATTTTTTGTTCTGTGTTTTCATAATTATGACCATTCCTTTCTGTGTTCGGGATCTCCCTTTGACAGTATAATATCACGTTAAATATCATTTGTCAATACCTTTTTATCGAAAAACAATAATATTTTCTTGTTTTGCATAAATTTGTTATTGAATTTCGGCAGTTATGCACAACTGTACGCTTTATCGGACAGCAAAAGCTTGTAAAAAATCGTGATTTGTGATATGATATGGATAAAGGAGTGGTCAAAATGGAAAACCAGTTTTACTCAATGCTTTCGCGAATGAAGCTAATAAACCGCTGGGGGCTTATGCGCAATACCCACAGCGAAAATATATCCGAACACAGCCTTGAAACGGCTATGATCGCGCACAGCCTTGCCGTTATCGGGAATACATACTTCGGCAAAAGCTACAACGCGGAAAGATGCGCTCTGCTCGGCGTTTTTCACGATGTTACCGAGATAATAACGGGCGATCTTCCGACTCCCGTGAAATACTGCAACCCCGAGATACGCACGGCATATAAGCAGGTCGAAGAAAACGCAAAAACAAGGCTCGTTTCGATGCTGCCCGAGGAGATGCGCGGCGAGATATCGCCGCTGCTTTCGCCCGATGAGAACGCTTCGGACGAGGAACTTGCGCTTTGGCGGATAGTCAAGGCGGCGGACAAGCTTTCCGCGCTTATAAAATGCATTGAAGAGCGAACAACGGGGAACTCCGATTTCATCAGCGCAGAAAAAGCAACGCTTCGCTCAATTGAGGAAATGCAGATGCCCGAAGCCGACTATTTTATACAAAAATTTCTTCCAAGCTACGGCAGCACTCTTGACGAGCAAGCTTGAATTAATGCGGAATTCGGAATGCGGAATGCGGAATTATTTTTGCTCCGCAAATTTCTTGTAATACTAAGTTCATATCGTTCTATAGACAAAGCCGACAGATAGAATAATCCAAGTCAAGGAAAGCGACCGCAGGCAGGCTGCCGCCTGTCAAGGGAGCTTGACGTAGAATTGGATTATTATATCCGAGGATTTGTCTATAGGTTGATATGAACTTAGTATAAGACGCTATTCCTGTGTAGGGGACGGTTCCCCGTCCTGTTTTACAACGTTGTCGGATTAAATCGATTAGCACTTCGTTTCTCTCCTTTATTCGCTGAGTATAATTCCTTTATATGGGAAATACTTTCGTTAGTCCTTTTTGTGGTTGTATAACAAATGTCAGCGGTGCAATAATTCCGAATTCCGAATTCCGAATTTCGAATTCATCAATATTCCACCGACGAAGCGCATTTGGTTTTGATTTCAGTTTTATTTCGCCTTATTTTCACAAAAGCAACACAAACATAAGGTATTATTATAACCGTAGTCGGGAGGACGCACACACCGACCGGCTGCTTCCTTTCATAGCTTTTATAAAGCAGCGTTCATCTTACCCCTGTGACCGCTGCGGCGGCCCGTTTGCCGCATATAAAAGCAAGCTTCGGAATATTCTTACCCCGATATTCCGAAGATCCCCCAATAATCCTATATCATAATCTTGGCCCTCGTCCTTACCCCTGACGAGGGCGCTTTCTTTTTTATGCGGAATTTATTGTTCCGCATATTTTTTTACGAAATACGAAATTTGTATGGATTGATCCCATATCCGTTCGATCAAAAAATCTACTTCTGCTTAAAAAACGGGCGGATATAGAATCCGCCCCTACAATGTATCATGTTTTCAAACTAAACACCATTTAAAATCCGGAAAAATCAAACCGACATGATCCCGTCAATAAATCCCTTAATATGATTAATAAGACCATACCTGTAAGTTTCCTTTTTATATTTCCCGTTAATATACCAGTATTTATTTATAAATTTTCCGTCGGCACGAATTAAACCTACGCATTTTGTGTAGTCATTGCCGTTATCCTCTCGGTCGACCGAAATATACAGCCTTTCCTTATACAGACCGCCTTTATCTTCAAACTGTATCGACGCAAAAAGCGGAAGCATTCCATACATCCTGTAATCTGCCTTTACCGTGTAATTTTCGTCCTCACGGGGAGTATAACGCGGAAAACCGCCCTCGTCCGCCGTAAGCTTCAGCGAATTATATCCATCGGAATTTTCAAGATGCCCTATTCGTGCATCCTCAAGCAGTCCGTCAAGAAACTCACGGTCATAATCGGTCACTATTACTTCGGGACACTCCTTCGCCGCCTGTTCCTCCGAGATCACCTCGGAAGAACAGTCAAAAAAACATATAACTTTCGGAATATATGCAAAAAACAGAAGATAACCGCCCAGTACAAGCGAAACAGAAATACATATCACTAAAATAGCACGGTTACTCAGCTTCTTCTTGTTCATCTTCATTATTCTCCGTCTGCTCAGGCTCGCCAAGCTCCTTTATCGCCGCCGCAATGAAATCCGCCACCTTATAAACCTGCGAGGTCGGACGTTCCAACAGCTGCTCGGTTTCCTTGTCAAGACGTATGACCTTGTTGTTCTGTACCGCGGAAAGCTCCTCGGGAAGTCTTGATATCTTTAGTCCCGACGGAATTATCACATATTCGGGGTCAATTTCCAAAAGCCTGTCCTTGCTAAGCGAAATGCCATCCTCGTTCGCTGCGGCGTTTTTGCCGAGATGTGAGAAAAAGCTGCCGCTAAAGCTGCTGTCCGATGCAAACGCAAGCTTGGACGACATTATATAAACATAGTCACCGAGAACTCCGCTGTGATCGTTAAACGAACGCTCCAGCTTTTCAAAGCAGGCGGAAACCGCCGTTTCTTCATTTTCATCGCTGCCTTGGAAAACGCGGTATATATCGCGGTAAAGCTCATAAAGCTCGTCGACCGAGGACGGCGCAGGGATTATAAGCACTCTCGTTCCTGCGCTCTCTATCGCGGTAATATCCTTTTTTGCGATAGGACTGTGCGATATAAGCAAGGTCGGAGCGGATTTTATTATAGCTTCGGCGTCGGGATTTGCAGAGGAACCGAGGTCTGCGATATCGGACGACATTCCATCATATTCGCAATAGCTGCTCACGCCGACAAGCTTGTCCGCAAAGCCAAGCTCTGCGATGATATCCGTTATTGCAGGAGAGAGCGAGCCGACCGTTTCGGGCGCTGCATTGAACACGAGCGAGCCTATCGTTACGGGATACGGCTGAACCTCTTCAACGGCTGTTTCCGTCACCTCGGGAAGCTCCTCCTCGACCTGTGCGCAGCCTGCGAAAAGCGCCGCTGCGACCGCCGCAGCAAGAACGGTGGGTATAAACTTAACTTTCAAAGCTTTCCTCCGTTTCCGCCGAAGCCGTGCTTTCCGTATTGATTCCCAAAATAAAATCTGCTATGTAGTTTGCGGTGATATTTGTCTGCTCGGCGTTGCTTATCTGTGCATCGCCGTCGCCGAACTGCTCTCCGTAAAATCCGAAGCCCGAATGGTTTCCGCCCTCAATGACCTGCTCGGTAAAATCGGACGGCATTTTTGCTTTCGATTTCTCATACTTGTTTTTATTCATTACGCCGTCATTTGAGCCGTATACCGACAGAACTCTCATATCCGTTTCGCTCAAATTCTTTGACGGATAAGCCGCAAGAAAAACCAATCCCTCGAAGCCGCCGTGTTCATAAGCAAAATCCGCCGCCATTGCTCCGCCGAGAGAATGTCCGCCGATATACCAATGCTCCACTTCAGGGTAAATGATGTTTAATCCGTAAGCGGCGTTTTTGCCCAAAATTGCAAGATTGCACGGCATCTTCACAAGCAGACAAAGCACTCCTTTGTCTGCAAGTCTGTTCATAAGCGGCTCATAGGCGGTGAACTCCACCTTTGCGCCGGGATAGAAAATAAGTCCGTATTTTATCTCGCCGCTCGGTTCGTATGCCCTTATGCTGTCGCCGTATGCCATTACCGCCCTGTAACTCGGATAGGCTTCGTTCATTGCTTCGGTGTCTGCCGGATAGTAGTCAAAAAGATAGACCGCAACTCCTGCCACAACTGCGATCACCGTTGTGATAACGGTGCATATTATCAAGATCCTTTTCTGCTTAACGCTCATTTTGAATACACCTTCTTTATCTCACCGAAATACTGACGGTGAACAGGGTCTTTTGCATACCATTTTTCTCTTTCCTCGGCAGGGAGCTTTTCAAGGTCAAAATCAGCCGAATAAAGCTTTTTGCAGACGAAAACAAGCTCAGCTTCTTCAAAAGCAGTCGTGCCGTCAAGGAAAATCGGCGTAAGTCCTGCGCTTTTTGCCTTGTCGCAGTCACGGCCCGAATTTGCTCCGCAGAATTTGAGAGCGTCCTTGCGTTCGGCAGGGAGAAAGCTTACCGTGAAAAGGTCGTTTTTCTCCATAAATTCAAATGTATAGCGGTTGTGGCGGACAACGGTTTCAATGACGTTTCTGCCCCACATTTCGCCCATAAAGCCCCAGCTTGCGGTCATTGTGTTAAAGCCGCTTTCATCGCCGCTCGTGATAAGGAACCAGTCCTTTGATATCTTCTCCCACGGATTGAATTTCAGCTCGGAAATGCTTATCTCTTTTAATTCGGACATAATAGTTACCTCCATATTGATTTGATATATTCTATGATATTCGGACAGCAGAGTTTACACTATCTTTCCGCCGCCCACAACGGTATCACCGTCATATATAACGAGTGCCTGCCCCTTTGCCGCGGCTCTCACGGGCGAGTCGAATTTAACGCGAAGCCTGCTGTCGCCGACAGACGTAAGCACTCCGCTTACAGCCTGCATATTATAGCGAATTTTCGCCGTCACCCTCATTTCACCCTTTATGTCTGCAACGGAAATAAGGTTAATGTCCTCCGCTTCGACAATATCACTCATAAGGTCGGAGCTTTCGCCGAGAGTGACCGTGTTATGCTCGGGGTCTTTTCCGCATACGAAAACAGGCTTCCCGAACGCCGCGCCAAGACCCTTTCGCTGACCTATCGTATAGTGTATATACCCCGAATGGGTACCCATTTTTGCTCCGTCCACACCGATAAAATCGCCCTGCGGAAAAGTCTTTCCCGTGTGCCGCTCGATAAAAGCCGCATAATCGCCGTCGGGAACGAAGCAGATATCCTGACTGTCGGGCTTTCGTGCGTTGACAAGTCCGTGTTCCTCCGCAAGCGCGCGTATCTCGGGCTTGTCCATATTCCATAGCGGAAACAGCGTTCTTGCAAGCTGCTCCTGCGTCATATTGTACAGAACATAGGTCTGGTCTTTGCGCTCGTCCGCAGCCTTTTTCAGCAGATAACGTCCGCTTTTTTCGTCATATTCCGTCCGAGCGTAATGCCCCGTTGCAATGCCGTCATAGCCAAGCTCACGCGCCCTTGCAAGCATTTTGTCGAACTTTATATAGCGGTTGCAGTTTATGCAGGGATTGGGCGTTTCGCCGTTTATATAGCTTTGCGCAAATGCGTCCATCACCTTTTCACGGAACAAGTCCTTGAAGTTGAACACATAATGCTCTATCCCAAGCTTTCGGCAGACGCTTTTCGCGTCCATAACGTCCGTCACCGAACAGCAGGTTCGAACATCGGGAGCCTCCTCGGTTTCGCCGTCAAAAAGCTTGAGCGTACAGCCGTCCACATCATATCCGCTTTGTTTAAGTATCAGAGCCGCCGCCGAGCTGTCCACTCCGCCACTCATTCCGACAAGAATTTTTTTCAGTATCATTTATAACAATTCCTTAAAGCTTTTTATTGTAAGGTCGGCTTCCTTTTTCAGCTCTTCAAACTCATCGGGAAAGCGTTTTTCAAAGATACCGACCGTTTTGAAGCCGCCAAGCTTTGCCGAGTGAAGAGCGTGGGAAGAGTCCTCGAAAACCGCAGTCTTTGCGATATCCGCGCCGAGCATTTTTGCGGCTTCAAGGAATATCCTCGGGGTTTCCTTGCCCTCTCCAACCTCGTCCGAGGTGATGACGAACTCAAATTTATCATATACCCCGACATTTTTCAGCGCGCCCTCAGCAAGGCTTTTGTCGTTCGAGGTCGCAACGCATATTTTTACGCCGTTTTTAAGCAGCTTTTCAATAAATTCCCGTGCGCCCTCTTTTAGATCCGCTTCGTGGAGATAGCCGTATTCCACAAGCTCCATAATGCGCTCTCCGATAGCTTCGCTTGACATCGAAAGGGAATAATGCTCCCTTAAAAAGTCGCAAGCCGAGTGAAAATGCAGCTTTTTGAGCTGCGCCGAAACGCTGTTGTCATACTCAAAACCCTGTTCCGTGATGAACTGAATATCCGACTGCACCCATATATCAAGGCTGTCAAGGATAGTTCCGTCCATATCGAAAATAACATATTCAATTCCGTCAAGATTTTTTATATTCATATCAGTTTCCCTTGTATATACTGTCGATTATCCGCGCCGCGTAAACACCCGAAGCGGAGGCTTGTGAAAGCGAGTGAGTAACGCCCGAGCCGTCACCGAGGACATATAAACCCTTACATTCCGTTTCAAGGTTGTCGTCCACCTGAACCATAGAGTTGTAGAACTTGACCTCAACGCCGTAAAGAAGCGTGTCGTCATTTGCAGTTCCCGGTGCTATCTTGTCGAGCGCATAAATCATTTCAATGATATCGTCAAGCTGACGTTTCGGGATAACAAGGCTGAGGTCGCCCGGAGTCGCCTTCAAGGTCGGCTCCAAGAAAAGCTGACTGAAACGGTGTTCGTTCGTCCTCCTGCCTGCGATAAGGTCGCCGAAACGCTGAACGAGAATTCCGCCGCCGAGCATATTGGAAAGCCTTGCGATAGATTCGCCGTAAGCGTTGCTGTCCTTGAACGGCTCGGAGAAATTGTTCGAAACGAGCAGCGCAAAGTTCGTGTTTTCCGTGTGCAGCGCAGGATTTGAGTAGCTGTGTCCGTTTACCGTGACAATGCCGTTCGTGTTTTCGGCAACGACTTCACCGTAAGGATTCATGCAGAACGTTCTCACAAGGTCACCGTATTTCTTCGTGCGGTAAACTATCTTGCTCTCGTAGACCTGCTTGGTGATATGCTCAAAAACCGCCGCAGGAAGCTCCACTCTTACGCCGATGTCAACACGGTTGCTTCGCGTCTTTATGCCGAATTTGCCGCATATCTCCGATATCCATTTTGAACCCGAACGTCCTGCCGCAATAACGACCTGTTTGCAATGAAGCTCATCGTCCTTCGTGCGGACAATATAACCGTCACCGTCCTTGTCCACAGTTTCGGCAACGGTTTCAAACATAATGTCAATGTCGTTGCGGATATAATCATAAATATTCTGAAGAATATCGCGGTTTCTGTCCGTTCCGAGATGGCGTACCTTTGCATCAAGAAGATGAAGATCGTATTTGAGCGCCTCCGCCTTTACATCGGAAGAAGCGGTCGAGTAAAGCTTTGCATCACCGCCGCCCATTTTAAGATTAACGCTGTCAACATATTCCATAAGCTCAATGGCTTCCTTTGCACCAACGTGCTTGAAAAGGTCACCGCCGAAGCTGTTTGTTATGTTGTATTTTCCGTCGGAAAGTCCACCTGCTCCGCCGAAACCGTGCATTATCGAACAAGGCTTGCAGCCAACGCAGCTTTTGACCTTTTTGCCGTCAATAGGGCATATCCTCTTTGAGATAGGCTTGCCCGAATCTATCATACAGACCTTTGCGGCAGTTCCGAGCGATACAAACTCATAAGCCATAAACACGCCGCTTGCGCCTGCGCCGATAATTACAACATCATATTCTTTTCTCATAATAAATCCTTTCGAAGAAAGTATCGTATCAATATTATGTCAAAATAATGTACCATTATAATTTTAACGCCTGACGAACGGTTTGTCAAGGAGAACGTTAAGATAATGCGTAATTACGCATTAATCTTGTCTTGCCTGTACTTTTTTTGTCCGTATCTGCATAATATTTAGCGATAAATCTTATTAAGGAGTGAAATTTCTATGGGCAAATCTTCCAAAGCACGGGGCAAGAGCATTCTTATCATTCTGCTTATACTTATTGTAATTGCGGCAGGCTTTTTTTTGATGAAAGCCAAAAAAGCGGCAGACTCCGACAAGCTTTTTGCAATGTCGGGCAATGCGGAGCGTGTTGAATTCCTCAACCGTCAAGGCTATATCGTTAAACCTGACCCCGTTCGCCGCGAAGACGTTGTTGTTCCGTCTGAGTTCAACGAAGCATACCAAAGCTATGTCGATATGCAGACGGCACAGGGTCTTGATCTTGCGCAGCACAAGGGCGACAAGGCGACGCTTTTCAGCTATGAAGTTCTCAACTACCCCGAATATTCCGAGAACGTCTTTGCGGATCTTCTCATTTCGGACGACAAGCTTATTGCGTGTCAGCTAAAGTTCGAGGACGATGAAAACGGATTTGTAAAGCCGCTTATCACCAAGGGCGTATCCGCGCCTGAACAGTCCGAAACCGAGCCTGCGGAGAACAAGGCTGACGCCTTGGCTGAAACGACCACACAGACCGAAACCGCTGTTTCGGAAACCGACGACGCTTCCGAGGCGGTTTTTGTTCCCGAAGATGAAACAAATTTTGAATAATTTACTAAACGCTTTTTTAACAGGTGTTTGGCATCGTGCGCTGCAAGGGTTTCTGCGGCGCAATTTTTTTCGATTTTGAGTGTATTTTTCACGGATTTTGTAATAATATAATAATCAAAACGACAGCAAAATAATAAAAGGTTGTGCAATGTGACAAAAGTTGCAAAAATGCTTGAAAAAGGCTTGACTTTTTATTCGGAATAGTGTATTATAATTAAGTCGCCACGAGAGAGGAACAAAAAATCTTGAGTGCTGCGAGATGTGGGAGCATAGCTCAGCTGGGAGAGCATCTGCCTTACAAGCAGAGGGTCATAGGTTCGAGCCCTATTGTTCCCACCATATT
>CAMJES010000031.1 GCA_946404705.1 uncultured Ruminococcus sp.
CCCATTGTCATAGCTTCTGTCTGGTCATGTGTTACATAGATAAATGTAGTACCAAGCTTCTGGTGGAGCTTGGAAATCTCAGTTCTCATCTGCGCACGGAGCTTAGCATCGAGGTTGGAAAGAGGCTCGTCGAGAAGGAATACCTGAGGTTCACGAACGATAGCACGACCGAGCGCAACACGCTGTCTCTGACCGCCGGAGAGAGCCTTCGGCTTTCTGTCGAGAAGGTGGGAGATATCGAGGCTGCGAGCAGCTTCTTCAACCTTACGGCTGATCTCGTCCTTAGGAACCTTACGGAGCTTAAGGCCGAATGCCATGTTCTCGAAAACTGTCATGTGAGGATAAAGAGCGTAGTTCTGGAAAACCATCGCAATATCTCTGTCCTTAGGAGCAACATCGTTAACAAGGCGATCGCCGATATAAAGCTCGCCTTCGGAGATTTCTTCAAGTCCTGCGATCATACGGAGAGTTGTGGACTTACCGCATCCTGAAGGGCCAACGAGAATGATGAATTCCTTGTCCTTGATCTCAAGGTTTACATCTGAAACGGCAACAACACCGCCGGGGTATTTCTTATAAATTGAACGAAGTGACAAACTTGCCATGTTGATAGGACCTCCTACATTAAAATTGTCTTGCCGACTATTCCTCGGCTATATTAATATAATACCAAATATCAATGGCAAATTTCAAGTCACTTATTGACTAAACTTATAAATCCTTATTTATTTAGTTTGACGAAAAAGCCGTTATTTGCCAATTTTTGTAAATATTGAGATAAAATAATGTCTAAATATTTTCAATTTCTTTGTGCAACATTTCTCTCCATTCTCCCGGAGCAAGACCTTCATCAAGCTTAATATTTCCTATCGAAAGCCGCTTTAGATACAAGACCTTGTTGTTGCGTGCCTGTGCCATACGCTTTATCTGGTGGTACATACCCTCTCTTATGGTTATAAGCACCTCATGCGCATCGTCAAGTATCGTGAGTTTTGCAGGCAGACAGACATCTCCACCGTCTATCTCCATTCCGCTTTCGAACGCTTTCACATCATCCTCATCGGCAGGCTTTTCAAGCCGTGCGAAATAAGTCTTGTCAACGTGGTGCTTCGGTGAGAGAATGTTGTGCGCAAGTACGCCGTCATCGGTAATGAACACAAAGCCCTCGGTGTCCTTGTCAAGCCTTCCTGCGGGAAAAAGTCCGTCGTGGCGTATGCTGTCGGGCAGCAGTTCGAGAACTGTCTGAGATTCGCCGTCCCTTGTCGAGCATACAACGCCCTGCGGCTTGTTCATCATTATATAAATGTGCTTGCGGTAGGTCACTTCTTTTCCCTCGGAGCAGACAACGTCCTTTTCGGGGTCTATCTTCATATCGAAAAGCTTACCCACAACGCCGTTTACGGTGACAACTCTGCGCTTGATAAGCTCCTTGGCCTCGGAACGTGTTATTCCGAGCTGCGCAGAGAGAAATTTGTCGAGCCGCTGTATATCCTTTTTCGGAACGCCCATTACCTGCCGCCATCCTTTCTGATATTTCGGTTATATGACTTGTTTTTCGCCTTTTTCGCAACGGAAAAGCCGAACTCGCCGAGCTTTCTTCCTATCGCAAAATATTCTCCGTGTGAATACGCCAAAAGTCCTGCCTGCTGCAAATTTATCTTGCCCTTGCTGTCAATATAGCGCTCGTCTGCTGATATAGCCACGACCTCGGCGATGAACATATCGTGAGTTCCGTAGGACTTTACCTCAGTTACCTTACATTCGAGCGAAAGAGGACTTTCCGCAATGACAGGTGCCGCAACAGCCGAGGCTTCTTCAAGTGTAAGACCGCATTTCTTTATCTTATCCATATCCTTTCCGCTGCGAACGCCGACAAAATCCGTTTCACGCACAAGCCTTGAAGTTGTAAGGTTTATGACGAACTCTCCGCTTTCCTTTATGATAGCGTGAGAATGGCGTGACGGACGGACAGATATATAAACCATCGGCGGCTTTGTGTTTATTACGCCTGTCCATGCGCAGGTCAGAACGTTTGCATGATGAATATCTCCGCAGGTGACCATAACCGCAGGCAGCGGCGAGATAAGAGTCCCCGGAGCTAAAATTTTTCTTCCCATAACGACCCCTTTTCCATTATTTAGAAAAAATGAATGATAAAATAAATTTTAAACTGTGAAAAATGCTAATTGAAACCTTGCGGCGGAAATATTATACTATATTAATAACTATATATAATTATTATCGGAGGAGGTGTAAGCTATGCCGTCAATCCCGTCAGTTTCAATAAGTTTAAGCCAAAATAATGACGCGTTCCGCAATTCCGAGGGAATGAACTCGAAAATTCGCAGGCAGACCCTTGAACGCCAAATAAGCAGCGACGAGCAGAAGCTCCAAAAGCTGGGCGCTCACGAAACCGCCGAAAAATCCAAGATAAACATCGAAATAAGCAAGTACAAAAACGAGCTTTCCAAGCTGGAAAAGACCTCGGAGGATAAAAAGTCCGAGGAAGAAGCCGCCGACATAAAGCGCAGATTTGATTCGTTCGAATGTCAAACCTGCAAGAACAGACGGTATCAGGACGATTCGGACGATTCGGGCGTTTCATTCCAGAGCGCGACCCATGTCGACCCATCTGCGGCTTACTCCGCAGTCCGTTCGCATGAAAACGAACACGTTGCAAGGAACAAGACCCAAGCCGAGCAGAACGGTCAGAAAATAGTGTTCCAGACCGTCACCATACACCGCGCGATCTGCCCCGAATGCGGCAGAAGCTACGTTTCGGGCGGCGTAACGCATACAGTCGCAAAAGCCGACAACAGCGCCAAATACACCGTAGGGGATCTTGACCTTGAAAAAGACCCCGTTGGAAACATCATCAACGTTGTTGCATAAACCTGCTCAAAAGAGATATCACTCTCCGCCGATGTTATCATCTGCGGAGATTTCTTTTTTCTCCTCCGCTTTTGGCTCATCCGAGCTTTCCTGCGCAGCCCTCTCCACGGAAGCCTTGTGTGATTCAATAGCGATCTTTGTCAGCGGAGAAAGCTCCTTTTCGGGTTCCTTGCTGTTGCGCTCGATTATCTCCTTAGCCATAGCCGCACCGTGTTCAAAGCTGTAAAATTCGGGGAAGCCCTCCTGCTTCGAAAGTACGCTGTACATCTTGCAGATCCCCAAAAGCCGATAGTAAACCACCGCTCCTGCCAGCGCAAACGGCGCAGCGGCAATGTTTATCCACTCTCCGGTAAATATAACTCCGAAAACCGAAAGCAGATATGCAAGCATCGCAGCGACGACCCATTTTTTGTCCATAGAATGCGCCAAAAATGACGGTATCATCACGATAACGGGCAGTATGTACATAAATCCACTCAGCTGTCCGACAACCTTTAGCGCCGAAAGCGAGTATATCATCGAAAGCAGATCGTAAATAAATATATAAAGCATAACTCCCAAGCTGAAAAAGCAGGAATACTTCCAAGCCGCCGTCCTAATGCGTTCGACCTCCGACATACATTCTCGCTTCTGGTCAAGGTTCATTCCGGCAACCATTGTCGGGTCAAGATTTATATCCTTTTTAAAGCCTGCCATAAAGATCCCCCTTGTATATTTGTGCTTATTGATACTGTTCGCTGTGGAATTTCACAGCTTCTCCGTGAACCGCTTCGGTTTTGTTAAGATAGTTATCCCAAAGCTTAAGCGCGTTGTTGTAGTTGCGCGTAAATTTTTCCATATTCACGCCGAGAGATTCACGGGGAACTCTGAAACCGATGAAAAGACTGTCCGACATCGCGGTGTATTTGATATCCTCGGCAAAGCTCGTTCCCGAAAGCATATAGCCAAGCTGTGTGCAGTTTTCATCATCGGGATAGATAGTGCGCATATCCGCAAGAATCGGCTCAACAGGGTTGCCGTTCTCGCTGACGGAGTCAATTCCCACCGCATGGCAGGTGTTAGCATCGGCGATCACGATTATCGAATCGCCGCCCTGAAATTCCGCCATAAGCTTTGTCTGATAAGACTGATTATAATAAGAATCGGGGCTGTTTTCATCATATATCGCAGGTAGATAGCTTACCCTCACATAAACCTCGCCGTCACCGTTGAAGTCCTCGCAGTACGGTTCAAGCAGCTTTTCGATATCATTCGTGCGGAACTGAAATTCCCCGTCGTTCGCCATTATCATAACCGCAGCATCGGGAGATTTGTTGGTTATAATATCACTTACAAGGAAAATGAACAGCGCAGCAATAAGCGCAGCAACTATCACCGTGATCTTGTAATGATAGAAAAAGTTGCCTATCTTATCCCAAAAGGTGTATTCCTTGACAGCCTCGGCTTCACGGGGGATATCCTCCTCGGAGATAAGTCCCTGCTTTAGCTTCATAAGCTCGATGCGGTCGTGTTCAAGCTTTTTTTCGTAGCGTTCGCGTTCAAGACGCTGCCTTTCGGCAATCGCTCTCTCTTTTTCCGCTTCGGCTTCAAGTTCCTCACGCTTCTGCTTCTCGTTAAGGCGGCGCATATTTTCAAGAACGGAAACCTTTCCGCTGACTTCGGTCTTTTCCGCAGCTTCTTCGTTGTTGATATTTTCTTCGTTATTCCGGTTTTCTGACATGATAAGCTCCTATGCAGTTTTTCTATATAATTCCCGATTTGCAAAGTCATTCTGCCTGATAAATGAACGGGACGGGTACAAATCGGGATAATATTGGTCTTATAACTAAAATTGTAAAGCATTTGCACCGCCAAGTCAAGTGCGGCGCCCCAATTTTTAGAAAACTATCACAAAACTCCGTAATTCAAAATATTTCGCAAAGCTGTGAAAAACTCTCTATCGCCGCGTCAAAGCGGTCAACCGTGCCGAAGCCGTAAGCCGCGTGGATAAATTTTGCACCTGCATAATATGCGCTGTCGCAGTCGCCCTGAGTATCTCCGACATAGACTGCATTTTCTATGGAATTCTGCTCCATAATAAGCTTGATGTTATCTCCCTTGCAGAGCAGGTCGTCGCCCCAGCAGATATGCCCCGAAAAATACTTTCCCAAACCATAGTATTCAAGGAATCCTTCGATATATCCGCTCTGACAGTTGCTCACGATAAAAAGACGGCTTCGCTCTTTCAGAAAAGCAAGCGTTTCCTCAACTTTATCGTAAAGCCTGCCGCCGTGCTTTGAAAGATATTCATTCTCATGCGCCGCGCATTTGTCCATAAGCTCCATGCGGCGCTCACGGGGAACAGCGGCGAAAAATCTGTCTGCGATAACGTCCATAGTAAGCCCCATAACGCTCTGTATGTCCTTTGCCGTCAGAACGATATCAAGATCAGTTTGCTCGGAAATGACCTCGTTCCATGCCTTTGCAACGCTCTCCGAACTGTCCCAAAGCGTTCCGTCCATATCAAAAATAATGCTCTCGGTTTTCATATCCGTATAAATTAAATACCTTTCTTAGTTTTTTATTATTATATAGTATAAACCGAAAGCTGTCAATATTTGCGTTTTATTGCACGGTATTGCCCGAATATTCTTTAAAGAATAATACCGTAGGGCGGATTTCATATTCAACCGAATAAAGGTTGTTTTATGTAGAGTACGGTTTGCCAACGCCATTGTTAAACGGGACGGGCGACCCGTCCCCTACACAAAATTGGTGGTTTTATGGGAAAAATTTGCAGAACCCCAAAATTCCGCATTCCGAATTTCGAATTCCGAATTAAACAATTGATGTGACATTTTTTTCTTGACATATATGTTGATTTGTTATATAATTAATCTGATTAATTATGTTCGGAATAGGATATGCGGTATATATACTCAAAGCGTAAAAAACGCCCGTCCGTCACCGCCGCATTATCCCGGGAATATTTTTTATCAAGCGAAAAGGCTCATAACATAACGTCTTTGCAAGTCTATTTCGCATACATATTTCCTTAATGCAATTTTTATGTATCTTTTTGCACGGAAATTGAAAAACACAGTAACAGAAAAGCGAGGTTGAAAAATTGGCTAATAACGAAAACGAAATCGAAACAATAACCGTCAATATGTATGGCGAGCGCATCTCACCGAAGCGTCAGGCGCCCGAACAGGCGGTTCAGAACAACACTTCACGATACAGCCGTCCTAACAGCTATCAGAAAAAGAGCTACCGCAGCGGCGGCAAAAAAACCTACGGCAGACAGCAGAACAGCCGCCAAAACTCATACCAGACCACATTGCAGATACAGCCGGAAAACGCTCCTGCACAGGTCAGCCGTCCAAGCGCACCCAAGCAGAGAGTAAACAGCTATAACACCGCCGGCAAGAATTATAACCGTAACAAAAGCTATGAAAAGAACCGCTCCGCGCAGAGCGCCGATACCGCACCTGCAAATATCGGCGAGGCTCTCGGCGCAGCAGAGCTTGCAGGCGGATTTCAGACCAACCACCGCAGCGTAAAGCGAACCCCCGTAAGGATAATCCCCCTCGGCGGACTTAACGAGATCGGAAAGAATATGACCGTTTTCGAGTGCGCGAACGATGCTTTTATCGTTGACTGCGGACTTGCCTTCCCCGACAGCGATATGCCGGGCGTTGACCTTGTTATCCCCGATTTCACTTATGTTGAACAGAATGCGGACAAGATAAGGGGCGTTGTCATCACCCACGGACACGAAGACCATATCGGCGCGCTCGCTTACCTGCTCAAAAAGGTGAATATCCCCGTTTACGGAACAAGACTTACAATAGGACTTATCGAGGGCAAGCTCAAGGAACACGGTATCCTTGAAAGCGCAAAGCTTAACGTTGTAAAGCCGCGCCAGACCATTAAAATGGGCTGTATGGCGGTCGAGTTTATACGCGTCAACCACTCTATCCCGGACGCGGTAGGACTTGCAATTCACACTCCTGCAGGCGTTATCGTCCACACGGGCGACTTTAAGGTGGACTTTACTCCTATCGAGGGCGGAATTATCGACCTTGCGCGCTTCGGCGAGCTTGGAAACAGAGGCGTTCTTGCGCTTATGGCGGATTCGACCAACGCCGAACGCCCCGGTCACACCGCTTCGGAGCGCACGGTCGGAAACTCCTTTGTCAAGCTTTTTGACCGCGCCGAGGGCAAGCGCATCATTATTGCAACGTTCTCCTCAAATATTCACCGTGTTCAGCAGATAGTCAACTGCGCAATTGCAAACGACCGCAAGATCGCCGTTTTCGGCAGAAGTATGCTCAACGTTATCTCAACGGCGATAGAGCTTGGCTATCTCAAAGTTCCGGACGGTCTTATCATCGACCTTGACGCAATGAACCGCTTCCCTGCTGAAAAGATAGTGCTTATAACTACGGGAAGTCAGGGCGAGCCGATGTCTGCACTCTCCCGAATGGCTATGAACGAGCATAGGCACGTTACGATCACGGCGAACGACTTCATTATCATCAGCGCAAATCCTATCCCCGGCAACGAAAAGCTTGTAACAAAGGTCGTTAACGAGCTTCTCCGTGCAGGAGCAGAGGTCATATACGAATCAATGTATGACGTTCACGTTTCGGGTCACGCTTGTCAGGAAGAATTGAAGCTTATGCTTTCGCTGACAAAGCCGAAGTATTATATCCCCGTACACGGCGAGTATAAGCACCTTAAAAAGCAGTCGGGGCTTGCCATCGACCTCGGAATGGATCCGAACAACGTTATCATTGCCAACATCGGCAGCGTTATTGAATCGGACGGCATTGATATGAAGATAACGGGTCAGGTTCAGGCAGGACGTATCTTCGTTGACGGACTCGGAGTAGGCGATGTCGGCTCTATCGTTATACGCGACAGAAAGCATCTTGCCGAGGACGGACTTATCATCGCAGTTGCGACTATCGAGCTGGAAAGCGGAACTATCCTTGCAGGCCCCGATGTCGTTTCGCGCGGCTTTGTATATGTCCGCGAATCGGAGGAGCTTATGGACGCTGCAAAGGAGATCCTCACCAACACTCTCACCGAATGTCTTGATTCGGGAACGAGAGAATGGAACTCCATAAAATCACGCATGAAGGACGACCTTGGCGAATTTATCTTCCAGAAGACGAAGAGAAAACCGATGATCCTTCCTATTATAATGGAAATATAAATAAACACAAACCGCCCGTTCACGAACACAATATTATTCATTTAATGAATTTATACGGGACGGAAAACCCGTCCCGTACAAGAAAATTTACGCCCGTATTTGGAGGTGCGTTTATTTGACAGGAAAACAATGGCTTGCATTCAAGCTTGTATCGATTCTGCTCGTTGTTGTAGCAATGGCATCGGCGTTTGCGCTTTCGGAAACGCAGCCTGTGATGTTCTGGATGATGCTCTGCATCACGGCGCTGACGGCTATTGCGTTTCTTGCGCTGTTTTCGGCGGCGCAGAAGAATCTCCACCATTTTGTAACGGAAATGGAATCGCAGCTCAACGTTACCGAGCGTGACTCCCTCTATAAATTCCCTGCGCCTGCGGTCATTGTCGACAGCGACGGTATCATCGTATGGTACAACATCTCGTTCAGCGAGAATGTTTACAGCGCGGACGCATTCGGCGTTGATATCCGTACTATTATAGATGTCGACCTTGAAAAGATCATGGCGAACAAGGAAACAACGGTCGATTTTGAGGCTTCGCATTTCCGCATTTCCGCCGTTACGACCGAAAAGACCGACAGCGACTCAAAGCTTATCTCGACGCTGACATTGCTCTATTTTGAGGATATAAGCGACCTTATCAATTTGCAGACGGAAATGAACAATATCCGTCCGTCCGTGATGATAATTTCGATAGACAACTTTGAAGAGCTGCTTTCCGATGAAAAGGAGTCGGAAAAATCGCGTATCCTTATCCAGATAGAAAAGCTGCTTGAAACCTACCTCGAAGAAAAGCACGGCATACTGCGAAAGCTTGCCCCCGACCGCTTCTTTGCGGTTGCCGAGGACAGATATATCAACTCTATGATATCGGACAAGTTCAAGATACTTGAAGAAGTCCGAGCTATTCCCGTAACGGGCAAAACGCCGATAACTCTTTCGATAGGCGTTGGCATTGGCTCTGTCGACCTTGAAGAAAGCGAAACCTACGCCCGTCAGGCTCTTGAAATGGCGCAGGGCAGAGGCGGCGACCAGGCTGCCGTTAAGCGTGAAGAGGGCTATGAATTCTTCGGCGGCGTTTCAAAGGGCATTGAAAAGCATACCAAGGTCAAGACAAGGATCGTTGCCGCCGCTTTAATGGATATCATAGAAACTTCTTCGTCCATATTTATAATGGGACATAAGAACGGCGACATGGACAGCGTAGGTTCGGGAGCAGGTCTTTGCGGAGCGATAAGGATACTCCGCCCCGATATCCCCGTGAATATGGTCGTTGATGCCGAGAGGAACCTTGCAAAGCCTATTATCGAAAGGCTCAACGAAAATCTGCGCGAGGAAGAACCCGTTTTCATCTCGCCCGAAGAGGCACTTGAAAAAATGGACGGAAGCAGTCTGCTTATCGTTGTCGATACCAACAACAAGGATATCCTCGACAGCAAGGAGGTCTACGCTGCCGCAAAGCAGGTCGTTGTTATAGACCACCACCGTCAGGTCGTGAACTATATCGACAATGCAGTTATCTTCCACCACGAGCCTTACGCTTCATCGGCAAGCGAAATGACTGCGGAGCTTATCCAGTATTTCCCCGGCATAGACAAGCTTCAAAGCTATTATGCAGACGTTATGCTCGCAGGAATTATGCTCGATACCAAGGATTTCGTTATGCGAACAGGCGTGAGAACGTTTGAAGCGGCTGCGTTCCTGCGCAAGCTCGGCGCAGATATGGTCGCAGTAAAGAACCTTTTCGCAAACTCAATGGCTTGCATACAGAAGCGTTCAAAGCTTATCGCAGACGCAGAGATATACAACCGCTGCGCGATTGCAGTTGACGATACCGCCGATGAATTTATCCGTGTTGCCTCGGCGCAGGCTGCCGACCAAATGCTTGAAATTGTCGGCGTTAACGCAAGCTTTGTAATATTCAGAACTCCGAACGGAGTCAACATTTCCGCTCGTTCGCTCGGCGCAATGAACGTCCAGATCATCATGGAGAAGCTCGGCGGCGGCGGACATCAGACAATGGCTGCGGCTCAGTTTGAGGGCATCAATGTTTTTGAAGCAAAGGCGCAGCTTATAAGCGCAATTGACGAGTACATCCAAAACATTTCGTAATATAAGCATAAAACTATACTAAAAGTTGAAAGGAAGTCGTAAAAATGAAAGTAATTTTCTTACAGGACGTAAAAGGAACAGCTAAAAAAGGCGATATCAAAGAGGTATCGGACGGTTACGCTCGCAATTTCCTCCTCGGAAAAGGTCTTGCCGTTGAAGCAAACGCAAAGAATATGAATGTGCTTGAGGGAAAGAAGTCCTCCGAGCAGCATAAGGCTGACGTTGCAAAGCAGGAGGCTCTTGACAATGCCGCAAAGGTAAAGGGCAAAAAGGTCGTTTGCAAATGCAAGGCAGGTCAGGGCGGAAAGCTTTTCGGCTCGGTAACGGCAGGAAATATCGCAGACGTTGTAAAGGAACAGCTTGGAATTGCCGTTGACAAGAAGAAAATATCTCTTTCCACAGAAATAAAGGCTTTCGGAACATACACAGCCGAGCTTAAATTCCACCCCGGCATTTCCGAAAAGATAACCGTTGAGGTCGTTGAAGAATAATGGCTGAGAAAATGGATCTCGGCGAGTTTTCATCGGGCGAACAGCCTTACAGCCTTGAAGCGGAGCAGAGCGTTATCGGCGCGATCATGATCGATACGGACGCCCTTTCCACCGCGATGAACTATCTAAAGCCGGAAAGCTTTTATATCGCAATGCACCGTGAGCTTTACAGCATTATTACACATAATTTTGCTTTGGGCGTAAAGTCGGATGTTATCACCGTGCTGGACGAAGCTGTCCGTTCAGGCGTTTTTGAAAATTCCGCCGCAGGAAAGGAATACCTTTTCTCGATAAGCAACGATGTGCCTTCGACAAAAAATATCGAAAGCTACTGCAAGATCGTTGCGGAAAAATACTATCTGCGCGCGCTTATCAACGCTTCAAAGGAGATAATGGATATGTGCGCAAGGGGCGAAGAAAGCGCCGAAATGATGCTTGATTTCGCCGAGCAGAAAATTTTCGATATACGTCAGGGCAGAGATGCGGACGGACTTCGGAAGATCGAGGACGTTGTTGTCGAAGCTTATGACGATATCTCCAAAAAATCGGGCGAGGACAGAGAAAAATACCTCGGTATGGGTTCGGGCTTTTCCAAGCTTGACGGCGTTATCACAGGTCTTAATAAGTCCGACCTGCTTATCGTTGCCGCCCGTCCTGCAATGGGAAAGACCTCGTTCGTTCTCAACATTGCAGCAAACGTCTGCCGCCACCGAAACGACAAGGAAGTTGTCATCTTCTCGCTCGAAATGTCGAACGAGCAGCTTGTCACCCGTATGCTTTCCTCGGAAAGCCTTGTCGAAAGCGAAAAGCTTTTGAAGGGTACTATCCACGACGATGACTGGACAAAGCTTGCCGATGGCGCGGAGCGGCTTTCAAGAATGCAGATATATCTTGACGATACAGCAGGTATCACCGTTACCCAAATGAAAGCGAAGCTTCGCCGTATGAAGCATCTCGGCCTTGTCATAATCGACTATCTCCAGCTTATGAGTTCGGGCAGGCGAATCGACAACCGTGTAACGGAAATTTCCGAAATAACGCGACAGCTGAAGCTTATGGCAAAGGAACTGAACGTTCCCGTTATCGTGCTTTCACAGCTTTCGCGTTCGGTCGAATCGAGAACGGACAAGCGTCCCGTGCTTTCCGACCTTCGTGAATCGGGTTCTATCGAGCAGGACGCAGATATCGTAATGTTCCTCTACCGCGACCACTATTATAATAAGGAAAAATGCCCCGACCCAACGCTTGCGGAATGTATCGTTGCAAAAAACCGCCACGGCGAAACGGGTACGGTGCCGCTTCGCTGGAACGGACAGTTCACGCTGTTCCTCACGGACGACCGAGTTCCGACAGGAGATAAGCCATAACACATTTGACTGCGGTTTTGTTTCTTTTATCCGCAAAAAACAGAAAGGTATGGTCATATAAATGACTGATACAAATAAGCAAAGCAAGCACAGCGTTCTCGTTAACACGCGGCTTGCGGCGGAGCTCTTTGATATGTTCGGCGGCGCAGAAACGGTTTTCGCTGCTTTATCGGGCGGCGCAGACAGCGTTTGCCTTACGCTCGCATTAAAGGAGCTTTCCGCGGAATACGGATTTGCGCTCAAAGCCGTTCATGTCAACCACCTTTTAAGAGGTGCGGAAAGCGACCGTGACGAGAACTTCTGCCGCGAATTCTGTGCAAAGCAGGATATTCCGCTCACAGTCTTCCGCGCAGACGCCGCCGCTTACGCAAAGGAACACAAAATGTCGCTCAGATCGGAAGAGCACACGTCTGAACTCCAGTCACCGGCTATGATATCT
>CAMJES010000032.1 GCA_946404705.1 uncultured Ruminococcus sp.
AACAGTCGTTTCAGATACGTTCTCCGTAACAGCAGATGTACTTTCCTCGGTAATTGAAGTCATTTCTGTTGTTTGAGCGGTAGTTTCAGCAGTAACTTCATCAGCGACTTCGGTTATTGTTTCAGAAAATGTTGTTTCAGAAACTGCCGGCTCGCTGCTCTTACTGCAAGCACTCAGCACAAGTGCCGAAAGAATCGCTGCAATATATATTTGTCTTTTCATTTCGTTCTCCTCCACAAATTACGATATATTGATTTATCCAATTTTCTAAATAACAAACATCACAAAATAATTACGCATTATGATCCGCGGCTTGACTTCATTTATTTCATGATCTCTTTTTTAAATCTTCTCTTACAAGCATAAGAGAGTATCCCAAATTATAAATACAGTCAAGAGCAGATAAAAAAAGGAAAATATAAAAAAATCTGCGCCGACATCCAACATAAAGCTGGTTTCAACAGCTACGAGATTGTCGGCTTGATTTTTTTCATATTTTAAATGGTGTTTAGTATAAGATAATTTTCACAAAGAATGTTAATTTAAAATCAATTGACCGCTTATCGGATCTTTTATACCTAATAAAGCCATGATCAATGCCATTCTTATATATAAACCGTTTTGAACCTGATCAAAATATGCTGCACGGGGATCTTTATCGACCTCAAGTGTAATTTCATTGACCCTTGGGAACGGATGCATAACAGCCATACTATTCTTCGCATTCTTCATTTTGTTTCCGTCCAACACATAGACACCATTAAATCTCATATATTCTTCTTTGCTTGAAAATCGTTCCTGCTGAATTCTTGTCATATAAAGAATATCTAATTTATCTATCGTTGTTTCTAAATCATTTACTTCCGAATATTTCATATTTTCTTCTAAAAAGCGATCCGGCATTTTGAGTTCTTCCGGAGATATAAAATAAAATTCAATGCCGCTATAATATTTATTCAGAATTTGTGTAAGAGAATGAACTGTACGGCCGTATTTTAAATCACCGCAAAATCCAATAACAAAATTGTCGAGTCTTCCAAGTCTTTGCTTTATTGTATATAGATCAAGCATGGTTTGTGAAGGATGCTCGTTGCTTCCATCACCTGCATTTATTATAGGGATCCCCGAATACTCCGATGCAAGTCTGGCCGTGCCTTCCTTAGGGTGACGCATAGCCACGATGTCCGCATAACATTGTATAACTCGAATTGTATCTTCAACAGACTCGCCTTTGCTCGCACTTGAAACTTCTGCCGACGGAAACCCGATAACATCTCCGCCCAGTTTTTGCATAGCTGTTTCAAATGAGATCCTTGTCCGAGTGCTTGATTCGTAAAATAATGTTGCAAGGCGTTTATATTTTGCTAATTCTCTGTATTTTTCGGGATACTTAGAAATATTTTCGGCAACCATCAGTAATGACTCTGTTTCGTTTTTTGTGAAATTATTCGATTCAAGCAAATGTCTTAGCATAAGTTTTTCTCCTTTTTATTTTCAATCAAGTGATCTATACTTACGATCTTTGTACACAGCGAGAGTATATATATTGCAGTTTTGATCTCACTTTCAGTAGCAAATGAAGGTGCGATACGAATATCATTATCATCTTTGTTATACCCTTTGGGATGAGTTGCACCTGCAGGCGTAAATATTACTCCTGTTTTTTTGCACATATCTACTATCTTAGAGGCACATCCGGGCAGAGTATTGAACGAAAAGAAATATCCGCCACAAGCTTTAGTCCAGTTTGCTATATGCAAGTCTGAAAGCTCTTTTGATAAAATATCGTAAGCCGCCTCGAATTTTGGACGCATGATATCCGCGTGTTTTTTCATGTGCTTTTTGATGCCGCTCAGATTTTTGAAGTATCTTGCATGCATCAATTGATTTATTTTGTCAGGCCCGATCGTTGCGTATTTCAAAAAGCTTTTTATATCAATTAAGTTTGCCGGACTTGTAGCTACTGCACTTATTCCTGCGCCGGGGAAGGTTATTTTACTTGTGGATGCAAATTCATATACAAGATCGGGATTTCCTGCCGAATTACATTCCGCAATAATGTCAGGTATCGTAATATATTCCTCGGTAAAATCATGTACACAGTACGCATTATCCCAGAAGATCCTAAAATCATTTGCGGCAGGCTTCAGATTTGCAAATCTTTTTACTACCTCATCGCTGAAAACAATTCCTGTTGGATTTTGATATTTCGGAACACACCATATCCCTTTGACCGAGTCGTCCAAAATGTATTCTTCTATTTGATCCATATCCGGCCCATCTTCATTCATGGCGATCGAAACAAGTTCAAAGCCAAAGTGTTCTGTTATAGCAAAATGTCTGTCATATCCCGGAACAGGACAAAGAAATTTTCTGTTTTCTATTTCGTACCAAGGCTTATTTCCGCAAATTCCTTCCGTCATTCCATGGCTGATAAGCTGATACATTAAAGTCAAGCTGCTGTTTCCACCGATAATAACATTATCCATATGCGTATTCATAATGCTCGCCATAAGCTGCTTGGCTTCGGGAATTCCGTCAAGTCCGCCATAGTTTCTGCAGTCCATGCCGGATTCTGAATCAAATAATGTATTATGATTGATAACATCCAGCATATTAAGAGATAACTCCAACTGTTCCTTGGAGGGTTTTCCTCTCGATAGATCCAAATTCAAATTTTCTTCGGAAATTTGCTGTAATTCCGCGCTGCATTTTTCTTTTTCAGCAAACAGTTCTTCAACAGTAAGCTTTAAATAATTCATTTATAGATCCTCCGATAGATATTGATTTTTCTCAACTTTTATATTATAATATAGGAAAGCATATATTAAAAATCTTTATTTTATATATTTGCTATATCAATTTCGTATGGAGGATCTAATGTATATCAGTTATGATTATTATAGGGTTTTCTACTATGTTGCAAAATACAAAAACATTTCTCAAGCTGCAAAAATTTTGTTAAACAACCAACCAAATGTTACAAGGACAATTAAATCTCTTGAAAACGCCTTAGGCTGCAAATTATTTGTTCGCAGCAACCACGGCGTTTCCCTTACATATGAAGGCGAGCGGCTTTTTAAACATGTGCAAATTGCATTTGATCACTTGGAATCAGGGGAAGAGGAAATTGCTCTTAATAAAACACTTCAAAGAGGCGCTGTATCTATTGGTGCAACCGAGATAGCTTTACATTGCCTGCTTTTGCCTGTACTCCAACAATTTAAAAAACTCTATCCTAATGTTAAGATCAACATCACCAATCAATCTACCCCTCAGGCAACCAATGCTGTTAAAAACGGGCTTCTCGATTTTGCATTAGTGACAACTCCGACTGTAAAATCAAGCAACATAAATGAGAAAATAATAAAAGAGATAAAAGAAATAGCTGTATGCAGCGGTGCATATAAAGAGCTGCTGCATAATACTGTGACGCTTGAACAGCTTTCAACCTATCCAATTATATCCTTGGGAACAGAAACTATGACGTACACGAGATTTTCGACGTTTTTTAACGAAAAAGGTTACCAATTTAATCCAAGCATTGAGGCATCCACTACCGACCAGATACTTTTAATGTTAAAAGCAGACCTTGGGATCAGCTTCATTCCCGAAGAAATGATAATGCAAATTGATGAAATACATCAAATTGATCTCTTGGAAGAGATACCTCCAAGACATATTTGTTTGATCAAACGCAAAGACCACACTCTTAGTATTGCAGCCAAAAAAATGGAAGAAATGATTTTCAAGAATGTCTGAAATAACAAACACTTACTAAGAAAACGCTGATCAATACGTTTTCTTATTAACTGTAACTTGCAATTTATGTATATCTGTGCTATAATTGTAATTGTCATTTCAACCAAATAAAAAACTGACTTTTTAAAATTCGATATAGATCAACGGAGGGAAACAATGAGCAAATTCAGAAAACAACATATGGCCATTGAATGGCACGACATTGTTCATGATGAAAATTACGAACCTGCTGTAAATGCCTCGCTCAAAGAAAAAGCAACTCTTGTGGGACGTGTGGGGTTGATGATGCTTTCGGTAGGTACGGGTGCATGGCGAGTACGTGCGTCAATGAATAAAATTGCAAGAGCGCTGAACATAGTGTGCAATGCCGATATCGGGCTGCTGTCGATAGAATACACCTGTGTAGAAAACAGCGAAACTTACACAAACGCAATATCACTCAGTACGACCGGAATAAACACCGACAAACTTAATCTGCTCGAGAGTTTTGCCGATGGGTTCGGCGAAAGAGCGGAAAAATATACCATAATGCAATTTCACCGGATGCTTGACAAGATACAAGATATGCCTTCGAATTATACTGCGTGGCATCTTGCATTTGCTTCGGCGCTTGCGTGTTTTGGGTTTACGTTTTTGCTCGGCGGCGGCATAATCGAAATGGTATGTGCTTTTTTAGGCGCAGGAATAGGTCAGTTTGTCAGAAAAAAAATGCTTGAACATCACATAACCCTACTGGCAAATGTAGCCGCAGCAGTTGCAACGGCATGCTGTACATACGCTGTGCTGATCAAGCTTGCGGAGCTTTTTTTCGGAATACCACCCGTTCATCAGGCAGGTTATATTTGCTCAATGCTGTTCGTGATACCGGGATTTCCGCTTATTACGGGAGGAATCGACCTCGCAAAGCTTGATATACGCTCGGGTTTTGAACGTATAACATACGCTTTGATAATAATTATTATGGCTACTTTAACAGGCTGGATAACCGCCATGATATTAAATTTATCGCCATCGAATTTTGCAGAGATCAATATGAATCCTGTTCTTAAACTTGTATTGCGTATGATAACAAGCTTCTGCAGCGTATACGGATTTTCGTTTCTGTATAACAGCAAACAAAAAATGGCGATCACGGCAGGTATTATCGGAATGATTGCAAATACTCTGCGACTGGAGCTTATAGATTTTACCGATATCCCCGTAGCAGTTGCCGCATTTATCGGTGCGTTATCAGCAGGACTTCTTGCATCCGCTATAAAGTCGAAAATTGGCTATCCGAGAATTACGCTCACGGTGCCGTCAATAGTTATTATGGTTCCCGGAATGTTTATGTATAAGGGCATATACTTTTTGGCGCTTGAGGATATTTCAACGGGTGCATTGTGGCTTGCAAAAGCATTTTTGATCGTTCTCGCATTGCCGCTGGGACTTGTTTTTGCGCGAATTCTTACTGATAATAATTTCAGGAAGAGCAGTTGATAAAAAACCGCAGCCATTGATAAATGACTGCGGTTTTTGGCTCACAATTTGTTATGCACACATATCTATTGAAAATGAAACATCAAAGCCACTTTTGACTTATACATCAAAAGTGGCTTTGTTATTATGTAATAGATCATTTGCTGTTCACACTTGACTCAAGAGCCGTAATTTGTAATATTTAGAACAAAATTACAAGGAACTGCGACACTAATACGACTAAGATCAAAGAAACAGGGTAGGTTGCAGCGTATGCGGCAGCCACATCTTCCGTACCTGCGGTGTTGATAAGAGTACCCAAGGCAGGTGTACTTGTCATACCTCCTGTAATAGCTCCAAGGTTGTTAAGCAGGCTGAGTTTCAGGACGTACTTAGCAAAGATAAAGCCAACAAGCATAGGAACGAGAGTCATAATAATTCCATATACGAAGTACATAATATCGAAGTTTGCAACAAACCTTGCGCCGCCGGGGATACCTGCTCCTGCAAGGAAAAATACAAGTCCAAGCTCACGGAAGAGTTTCAGTGTAGTGGTTGAAGGCATAATGTTTACCTTGCCGATCCTTCCGAAGTGACCGAGGATCAAGGATACAAGCAAGCATCCGCCTGTTGTGGTGAGTGAGAAGCAAGTTCCTGTTACACCATTTCCTGCAAACAGGCTTGAATATCCTTCGCCTGAAAGAGGAATCTTTAAAGCACCGACGAGAACACCAACAATAGCAGCCAAAGCAAATACGGCAATGCCCATATGGTCAAACTCGAAAAGTTTGCCGCTGAAGGCTTCCTTCTTGCCTTCTTCCTTGACAACAAGCTTTGCTTTCTCTTCTTCCATATTAGCCTTTGAGAGTTTGGGAATGAGCTGAATGAAAAGAACTACACCGATAACGCCGAATATGTATGCTATACCATATCCAACAGTAACAAGGCTCTCATACTGCTCAGCAACAGTTGCTTTTACCGCTGAAAATGCAGGAGTAGAGGTAAGAGAACCTGAAAGAAGTCCGGAGATCATTGCAACAAATCCGTCCTGTTCCTCAATAGAAGAACCGTAACCAATCACCTCGCCAAGTCCTATACAGCCTGCTGCCGCAGCTCCGCCGGAAAGGATAATAACAAGAGCGATCAGTACATACGACTTGAAGTTTTTCTTGAAATTACCAAAAAACTTAGGACCTGCAATATATCCGACAGCGGTTACAAAGAGAATAAGTCCAAGGCTTTCAACAAGCTTTAGCCCTTCTGAGAAATCATAGGGTTTAGTCGATGCGTCAAATACGAGCATTCCCGTTTCGTTAACTCCGAAAAACAAAGCACCGAAAAGAAGCGCCGCAATGAACACACCTGCATCACCGAGTGAAATGCCTTTAACTGTTATTCTTCCGATTGCGTAACCTATCATAAGGACGGCAAACACAACGAAAAGCAGCGTCGTTATATTGTTGACAGAAATAACTCCGTCAAAAAAACTCATAATATAACGCCTTCTTTCTTATCTTTTCTTTGTGTAGTCAGGCAGAAGTTTAGGAGATACTGTATCAGTATTGATACCTGCTTCCGCAATTTCTTTTTCAAACTTCTCAACGTGAGAGAGGGTAAGCTTTCCAAGGTTTACCGAAGAAGCTGCAGCCGCTGCATTGATACCTGCATTACGTCCGAATACGATAATATCAAGCAGAGAGTTACCCATAAGTCTGTTCTTACCGTGAATACCGCCGACAGCCTCGCCTGCAACGAAAAGATTCTTGATATTTGTAGTCATTCCGTTTACGTTGATATCAAGACCACCGTTCTGATAATGAAGTGTAGGATAAACAAGGATAGGCTCATAGCGAATATCAATGCCGTACTTCTCAAACATTCTCCACATTGCAGGGATCCTGTTCATAATAGTACCCTCACCGCCGATCTTTTCGATCATCGGTGTATCAAGCCAAACGCCCAGACCGTTGCCGCAGTCAATTCCGTTGCCGCGCTCGCTGCACTCACGGATAATCGAAGCCGCAGTTACATCACGAGTTTCCAGCGGATGCATAAATACTTCACCGTTCTTGTTAACGAGCTTTGCACCGAGAGAACGAACCTTTTCGGTTACGAGTGCGCCGAAGATCTGGTCGGGGAAAGCAACGCCTGTCGGGTGATACTGAAGTGTTTCGGCATAAAGAAGCTTTGCACCTGCACGGTATCCGAGAACAAGGCCGTCAGCAGTTGCACCGTAGTGGTTAGATGTGGGGAAGCCCTGATAGTGCATTCTTCCTGCACCGCCTGTTGCGATAACAACAGTCTTTGCCTTTGCAACAAGCAGCTCCTTGGTTTCCATATTCATAAGAACCGCACCTGCCGCATTGCCGTTTTCATCAAGAATAAGCTCGATAGCTGCTGTAAAATCAATAACGGGGATCTTACGGTTAAGCACCTCGTCACGAAGAGTTCTCATGATCTCTGCGCCTGAGTAGTCCTTTGCAGCATGCATACGCTTACGGGATGTTCCGCCGCCGTGAGTGGTGATCATAGTTCCGTCAGCTTCCTTGTCAAACTCAACGCCAAGCTCAGAGAGCCATTTAATTGCCTCGGGAGCATCACATACGAGCTTTGCAAGAAGCTCTTTCTTAGCGGCAAAATGTCCGCCGCCGAATGCATCAACAAAGTGTATAGCAGGAGAGTCGTTGGGCTTATCTGCAGCCTGAATACCGCCCTCTGCCATCATTGTGTTTGCGTCGCCCATACGAAGCTTGGTAACGACCATAACATTTGCGCCTGCTTCGTTTGCTTCGATTGCAGCCGAAGCACCTGCGCCGCCGCCGCCGATAACAAGAACATCGGTCTCGTAATCGGGCTTGTCAAGGCATACGCTGTCAGCAGTGATACGGCTGTGAGCCTGAAGTATAGCTGCAAGCTCCTTAGGAACCTTGTCACCCTTGTTGGGACCTATTTTCAAAGTTTCAAACTCGTCAGCCTTATAGTCGGGGTGGAAGGAAGCGAGCACCTTTTCCTTTTCATCAGCCGTCATACGAACCGGCTCAAGAGCAATATTTTTTTCTCTGGAGGCTTCTACCAAAGCAAGAGACTCCTTAAACTGTTCAGAATACATCTATACTTCCTCCTTACTTTTCGATATCGCGATTGTTATAGAGTTCTTTCATCTCTTCAATCGGCTTCTGCATAAGTGCTTCGATAAGTTCTTTGAAATCGCCGTTTTTGATTTCCTTTACACGATCTTCAAGATGACCGCATCCGGGAGCAAGGTATTTACCGTTGATTCTTCTTGCAAGCATAGCAACCTGAGGATGTGAAATTCCTGCAGGGCATCTGGACGAGCAAACACCGCACATAACACAGTCGAAAGACTCCTCTGCGCACTTTTCAAAATCGCCGCGCTGTGCATAAGCGATATACTGCATAACGTTAAGCTTCTGTGTGCAGGCTTTTGTGCAAGCGTTGCATCCGATGCAAGCGTAAATTTCGGGATAAAGCTGCATCATAACAGATTCGTTTACAGAGATTTCATTGATATTGTAAACCTCTTTTACAAGTGGGAAGAAAGGCAAGGTTGCAATATACATATTGTCCTCAACCTTTGTCTGGCAAGCAAGGCAAGCATGAAGCTCCTTGTCGCCTTTAATACGGTAAATGGTAGCACAGGCACCGCAAAATCCGTTTCTGCATCCGCATCCGCGAACGAGCTGATATCCTGCATACTCCATAGCGGTCATGATCGTAAGATTTTCAGGGACCTCATACTTTTTACCGAAAAGAAATATGTTTACTGTCTTTTCCATTTTTTACTCTCCTTTAATATTCACTGGGCAGCTCTTCCAGTTCGTCACATCTGAATACAGGACCGTCCTTGCAAACGTATTTTGCACCAACATTACATCTTCCGCATTTACCAACGCCGCACTTCATACGAAGTTCGAGGGTTGTATAGACCTGTGTTTTATCAAATCCAAGTGCGATAAGTCCTTCAAGTGTAAACTTGATCATAATAGGAGGACCGCAAAGCACCGCAGTTTTATTGGTATCGAAGCCCAGCTCCTTAACATAGTTGGGAACAAATCCAACGTGGCCGTCCCACTCGGGCTGTGCATTGTCAATAGTGAGGTGAACGTTAACACCTGCATCATTTGACCATTCCTCGATGATCTCCTGATAGTCAAGAAGGTCTGCCTTGCTGCGTGAGCCGTAAACGATGTCGATATCGCCGTAACGGTCACGGTAGTGACGGCAGTAGTTGATTACGGAACGAAGAGGAGCAAGACCAACACCGCCGGCGATGAAGAGAAGGTTTTTGCCTGCAAATACATCGTCTACGGGGAAGGGATTGCCGTAAGGTCCTCTGATAGTGATCTGCTGACCTACCTCTGCCTGATGGAGCCATTCGGTAACGCAGCCGCACTTTTTGATAGAGAATTCCATATACTCGGTATTTGTGGGAGAGGAAGTAATTGAGAACATTGCCTCGCCGACACCGGGGATAGAGAGCATTGCACACTGTCCCGGACGATGATCAAATGCCTTTTTGCCGTCGGGAGTTACCACACGGAAGGTTTTGATATCCGGAGTGTCTATGCGTACGTCGGTTATGACTCCGACCGTAGGAATCAAAGTATCGTTGATATTATTCACCTTTATTTCCTCCAATCTTCTTCATAACTTTTACTATATTCATGGAAATCGGACACTTTGCAACGCATCTGCCGCATCCTACACAGCTGAAAAGACCATCGTTGTTTTCGGGATAATAAACAAGCTTATGCATAAATCTCTGACGGAAACGTTCCTTTTGGGTAAGTCTGTTGTTTCCGTGCGCCATTCTGGTAAATTCCGAATACATACAGGAATCCCAGCATCTGTAACGGATAACGCCGTTGCCTGTGTTAAAGTCCTTGATATCATAGCATTGGCAGGTAGGACAAACGAATGTGCAGGTTCCGCAGCCCAAACAAGCAGAGGAAAGCTCATCCCAAGCAGGATCGTCGAAAAGCTCCTTTGTCTTTCCGCCGCCGAAAGCGTCGGTAGAAACATCTTTAAGGGGAAGCTTATCCATTATTTTAGCGATATTTTCCTTCTGTGCAGCTACTTCTGCATCTGAAGTATCCTCAAGGATATCGCCAAGGCTGTCAAGAAGCTTGCTGCCCTTTTCCGTGTTTGCCTGAAGATAGAGAGCATCCGCTGTTTTCCAAGCAGAAACATCACCTGTCGGCTCTGCCGCATTTATACCGAAAGCAGAACAGAAGCAGGTTTCGGCAGGTCTTGTACAAGCAACCGAAATGATAACACCTTTTTCGCGCTTCATAGCATAGAAGCTGTCACGAGGTTCGGAGAGGAATACTCTGTCGAGTATATCAAAGCTTTTTGCGTCACAAGCACGAACACCGAATACTACAAAGTCTTCAACTTCGCTTCTGATATCGATACATTCAATGTTTTTTCCCTCAGTCTTAAATCTCATAAGATCCTCGGTCTGTGGGAAGAATAAATCTTTGGGGCTTTTTGCTGTGTTAAGAGCGTCAGACCACGCTGTACCTTCAGACCATTCTCCGTATGAGGCAGATCCATCAGCATTGTCAACAGGCATATAAAGCTTTGCATTTTCTGCTATTTTTGCAAAGAGAGACTGAAGCTTATCAAGAGAAATCTTACGCATTTTCATCCCTCCTATCAAAAACCTCGCCCGGCTCAAGATCCTCGGTAGTATAATTAACGAGGGGCGCTCTCGAACCGACCTCTGCTCCGGCCTGATACTCACCGTAGAATTCGTTGATATCCTTTATAAACTTACGGTTGAGAAGGTGGAGCGGAATATTCTGCGGACATACTCTTGAACATTCTCCGCAGTCGGTGCAGCGACCTGCAACGTGGAAAGCTCTTATGATGTGGAACATTTTTTCTTCAAAGCTGTTTGCGGGAGATTTATTTTCCACACCTGAAGCAGGATTATCAAAAACACACTTTTCGCAGGTGCAGGCAGGACAAGCGTCACGGCAAGCGTTGCAGCGAATACACTTTGAAAGTTCATTCTGCCAGAAGGCAAATCTCTCGTCCGGAGTCATAGCTTCAAGACGGGCAACCTCGTCAAAACGAGCAGACTCTAAGGTTTCGCCTTCTTCTCCAAGAAGCTCGTCATAAGCGACGTGTTTTTTACTCTTGCAGTTTATGCAGCGTTCAGCAAGGACATCGGCAGTATTTACTTTGACAGGCTCGTCGCTGTAAAGAGTGGAAACGATGATAGCGTTTCCCTCAGAGTCAACAGAAGTAATACCGTCGCCTGCGATCTCCTTTACCTTGGAAACATCTGCCATTCCCTCGCAGGGAATTCCTACTGCATATACCTTTTCGCGATCAAATCTGTGTTCGGTAAGAAGCTGATTGAAACTGTATGTATCGCAAGGCTTGAGGAAAACAAGGATCTTTCCGTCGATCTTCTGTGTTTTGGAAACAAGATATTTAGAAAAATTTGCTCCGCAGAAATCATTAAAAACGAAGCCGTTCTTCATATCCTCTGCCGTTTTGAAGATTGTAGGAGTTACGTCGTAACCGAATTCACCCTTACCCCATCCGAGAACACAGCTGACTGTGCCATTTGCGAGAAGTTCAGATGCCTTTTCAATCAAATTTTCACGAGTTATTTTTTGCATCTCAAATCCTCCAATCTCTTATTTTCTCCAAGAGCAGCTACCTTTTCTGCGAAATCATTCATTGTAGCGGCAAACTTAGCACCTTCCGCAGCAGATACCCATTCAACACGAGTACGTTCACGTTCAATGCCGAGGAAATCGAGCATTGAGAAGAGCGCTGCCATTCTGCGGCGAGTATAATAGTTACCGGAAGTGTAATGACAGTCACCGGGATGGCATCCGCAAATAATGACACCGTCAGCACCTCTCTGGAATGCACGAAGAATAAACATAGGGTTTACTCTGCAGGAGCAGGGAACTCTGATGATTTTTACGTCTGCAGGATAAGCAAGACGATTGTTTCCCGCAAGGTCTGCACCTGCGTATGAACACCAGTTGCAGCAAAATGCAA
>CAMJES010000033.1 GCA_946404705.1 uncultured Ruminococcus sp.
GACCACCGAGATCTACACTCTTTCCCTACACGACGCTCTTCCGATCTCTCGTACGGTTCGATAGAGGTTTCAAAGGTGTCTATCTTTCGTGCAATCTCGATTATCTCGGTCTTGTCCATACCGATAACGGGGCGGAAAACGGGTATTCTGCAGGCTGCGTCCGTGCAGACGATAGCGCCGATAGTTTGGCTTGCGACCTGACCTACGCTTTCGCCCGTAACGAGCGCTTGTATCTGCTTTTCCTCGCAGATACGCTGTGCAATTTCCATCATAAGGCGGCGCATTATAATCGTGAAAAGCTCCTCGGGGCAGTTGTCACGAAGCTTTTCCTGAATTTCGGTGAACGGAACGCAGTAGAACGCGATATCTCCGCACCACGGCGTAAGCTTTTGGCAAAGGCGCTCGACTTTAAGTCTTGCTCTGTCGGAGGTATAGGGCGGCGAAACATAGTGTATAGCGGAGAGCTTTATGCCGCGTTTTGCCATCATATAAGCGGCAACGGGGCTGTCGATGCCGCCCGAGAGCAGTATCATTGCCTGACCCGAGGTTCCGACGGGGATACCGCCTGCGCCTTTTTTGTTGCCCGAGTGGATATAAGCTTCGGTCTGGCGGACTTCGACTGTGATAACGACATCGGGGTTATTTACATCTACTGTGAGGTGGGGGAAGGCGTCAAGAATTCTTCCGCCGAGTTCCGCGCAAATTTCGGGTGAACGCATGGGGAAGTGCTTGTCGGCTCTTTTGGCGTTGACCTTGAACGTTCTTGCACATTCGAGGTCTTCACGGGCATATTCTATCGCGGAGCTTGCGATGACCTCAAAATCCTTTTCCGCAACGAGTGCGCGGCAATATGCTGCGATGCCGAAGACCTTTGAAACAACGTCTTCGACCTCGTCAAAGTCAACGTCGTCGCTCATCGGACGGATAACAACGGTCGACTGTGAACGCTCGTACTCAAATTTTCCGAGCCTTGAAAGTCTGCGGCGGATATTCCGCACCATTGCATCCTCAAAGCTGCGCTTGTTAAGTCCTTTTATGGCGATCTCGCCCTCTTTTATAAGTATAATTTCGCTCATTTTTATAAATCCTCCGAAAGAATGATCATATCTTTTTTATTATACCATAATTCAATGTGTTTTTCAAGGGTGGACTGAATAAAACGGGTGTCTTCCAATATTTTTAAAAAAAATTACAAAATTTATTGAAAAAAAATCTGCCAAATGTTATAATATGTAATAATTGACTATGCAGGAAAAGGAAGGGTGTAAATGGAAAAGAAAGCTTATATACGCATTGCTGTAACGGTGGTTTTATGTATTATACTGAATATTGCAGGAAGAATCATTACTTCTGTGTTTCCATTGCCTTTTTGGCTCGACACAACGGGAACTATGATATCGGCGTGTATTTACGGGCCGTTTGTCGGGGCGGCGGTGGGATTTGTTTCAAATCTGCTGTCACGGCTGTTTTTCGGCGGCTCGTCCATTATTTTCTCGCTGATTAATATTATTATTGGAGCGGTTGTCGGGGTTATTGCGAAAAAGGGGATGTGCGATTCGCTGTTTGGGGCGCTCTGCACGGGCATACTTATGGGTGTGATAACCGTTGCCTGCGCTGTTCCTGTCAACTGCATACTTTTTGACGGCAGGACAAACAGTCTTTGGGGTGATGCTCTTTTCGATATGCTCTCACAATACCGCGTCGGAACGGTCGTGAAATCAATTTTTTCGCAGATGTTCCTTGATATCCCCGACAAGGTTTTATCAATGGCGGCGGCATATTTCGCAGTACATATTTTAAGAAAACACGGTATCGTTCCGCAGAGGGGTGACTTGAAAAATGAAGATAAAGAATAAGCTTTCAAGATGTTTTGCGGCGTTTTTGACGCTGCTGCTGACGGTATGCGCTTTTGCAGTCTGCGGTGGGATATCCGCAAGCGCTGACGGTTCGGAGAATGATCTGCTTTACGGCTTTGACGTTAAGCTTTTCAACAGCGAAACGGATCTTGGGACGAGCAGCGTAAATGCGATAGTTCAATCGGGTGACGGTTATATTTGGCTCGGAACATACACGGGGCTTTACCGCTATGACGGAACGAGGTTCTCGCTGTTCGGAGAGGAAGAGGGCATTGTCAGCGTTCGCGCGCTTTATATCGACACGCAGGGGAATATGTGGATAGGTACTAACGAAAGCTCGGTATACTGCTACACGGCAGAACGTGAGATAAAAGCCTTCGGCAAGGAGAGCGGACTTTCGGAAAAGTCGATAAGATGCTTTGCCGAGGACAGCGGCGGAAATATCTTCGTGGGAACGGCAGGAGCGTCCTATCTGATATCCCCCGAGGGCATGGTTTCGGCTGCGCCGTTCAGTTACGACTGTTCATACATAATATCCGCTGCCGCTTCGGAGGACGGTACTCTTATGGCTGTTACAAACAGCGGTGTTCTCTGCGCTTACAAGGATGGAAAATGCTATAAGACTGCCACAGCGATAGACGGAAGCACATTTAACTGCGTGAATTATGCAGGAAACGGCAAGTTCCTTGCAGGAACGGGCAGGTTCCGCATATATAGCTGCAGCGTTGCGGAAAATCGGATAAAGCAGGAGATGTATGCAAACGTTTCGCCGTGTAACTTCATTGCAAACATCAAGCCTGCGGCAGACGGCGGCTTTTGGATATGCGCCGACAACGGAATTGCGAAGATAAGCGAGGAAAAAAGCATTTCGCAGGTAAAGCTCGATTATTTCAACAGCAATATTTTGGACGCTATAACGGATTATCAGGGCAGCACATGGTTCATTTCCAGCCGTCAGGGCGTTATAAAGGTGACCACAAACCCGTTTCGGAATTTAAGCAGCAAATTCGGCTACGGCGAGCAGGTAGCAAACGCGGTCGAAATAAGCGGCGGACTTCTTTATATCGGATATGACAACGGTTTGCAGATAATCGATCCCGTAAGCGGACAGAGCATTGAAAATGCGATAGTAAGCCAGCTGAAGGATTGCCGCGTCAGACATATTATGGAGGATTCCGACGGTTTTATATGGATATCGACTTACAGCGAAAACGGACTTATAAAATATGACCCGAAAGAGGAAAAGATACAAATATTCAACGAGTATTCAGCAGGAACCAACGGTTCAAAGTTCCGTTTTGCAATGGAGCTTTCGGACGGCAGTATTCTTGCGGGAAGTTCGACAGGACTTACATATCTGAATGATGACAAGGTCGTCCATGTGCTGGGTTCCGATTACGGTTTGGATAATCCGCAGATACTCTGCGCGGTCGAGGACGAAAACGGAATGGTTTTTGCAGGCAGCGACGGCGATGGTATCTACGTTTTGAAGGGTGGAAGAGTATATTATCATATTGGCAGCGATGATGTTTCGCCGGTCATACTCCGAATAGTTCCGTATAAAGATATTTATTTTGTCGTTACAGGAACAGGTCTTTATACAATGGATAAGGAGTATAAAACGCGCAGGATAACGACCTTCCGCTACACCAACAACTTTGATATTTATATTGACGAACAGCGTGATGTTGCGTGGATAATGGGCAGCGCAGGACTGTTCTCGGTCGACGCTTCGGAGCTTGCGGCGGACAGCTGCACGGGGTATAAGCTTTATAACCGCAAAAACGGCTTCGGTGCGGCGATAACCGCAAATTCATGGAACGTATGCACAGAGGACAACGTGCTTATCTTCTGCAGCAGCAGCGGAGCATACACCGTTTCGCTCGATGAGCTTTACAACAGCTCGGCGAATTACAACATTGCCGTTAATCAGGTCAGACTTAATGACAAAGAGGTGATATATCCCGTCAGCGCAGAGGGCTACACCGGAAGGTTTGTGATACCGTCTTATGCGAAAAGACTGGATTTTGAGCCTTCCGTGCTTAATTACACGCTCAGCGACCCTACTGTTCATATTGAGCTTGAAGGTTTTGAAGACAGCAGCATAGACGTTACTCAGAGCCAGCTTGACGATGTGAGCTTTACAAATCTTGTACACGGCACATACAAGCTGCGCTTTCAGATACTCGGAGGCTCTGACGGAGAGGTCGTTAAAGAGGCTGTTTATCTTATCGAAAAGGAAGCCGAATTCTACGAAACAACGATATTTAAGGCGTATCTTATTCTTATCGCAGCTGCCGTTGTTGCGTTCATAACATGGATAATCACCAAGCTCGGAAGTCTTTCGATCATCCGAAGACAGTACAATGAGATCGTTGCCGCAAAGGAGGAGGCGGAGCGCGCAAACAACGCTAAGAGCCAGTTCCTTGCGAATGTTTCGCATGAGATACGCACACCTATCAACACAATTCTCGGCATGAACGAGATGATCTACCGTGAAGCCGACAATGAGAAGATCATAAACTATTCGATAGATATAAAAAATTCGGCAAAAACGCTGCTTTCGATAGTCAACGATATCCTCGATATTTCCAAGATAGAATCGGGAAAGATAAGAATTATCCTCGGCGAATACGATATCCGCAATATGCTTGTCGATACGATACACATGGCGGAAGTAAAATGCCGCGAAAAGGGACTGCGGTTTATGTATGAGATATCGCCCGATATCCCGAGAAATCTTTACGGCGATGAGCTTCGTCTTAAGCAGGTCATAACAAACATTGTCACAAACGCTGTGAAATATACCGAGCATGGTCATGTTACGTTCAAGGTAAGCTGTGAAAGCGTATCGGAGGATGAGATAAATCTTGTTGTTTCGGTCGAGGATACAGGTATCGGCATAAAGAACGAGGACAAAGACAAGGTATTCAACAAGTTTGAGCGGCTTGACGAGAATCGCAACAAGACTATTGAGGGAACGGGACTCGGACTTTCGATATGCCGCAGTATGCTGGAGCTTATGGGCAGCGAACTGAAATTCATCAGCACATACGGTTCGGGTTCGGTATTCGGTTTCTCGGTGCGTCAGAAAAAGCTAAACGATGAAAAGCTCGGCGATATAAAGCTGCAGGGCGGAAAAAGCGGAAGATACGTTCCATCGTTTACTGCTCCCGACGCCTGCATACTTGTTGTTGATGACAACGAGATGAATCTAACCGTTGTAAGATCTCTGCTTAAAGCTACAAAGATACAGATAGACACGGCAGACGGCGGTTTTAAATGCCTTGAAAAGGTCAGGGAGAAGCGCTATTCTTTGATACTTCTCGACCACATGATGCCCGATTTGGACGGAACTGAAACGTTCCGCCGCATACGCAGCGAAGACGATCTCTGCAAGGATGTTCCTGTCGTTGTGCTGACGGCGAACGCGCTTTCCGATTCAAAGGAGAACTATCTTAAACTCGGTTTTGACGGATATCTTTCCAAGCCTGTCGAACCCGATAAGCTGGAGAAAACCATTCTGAGTTTTCTTCCGAAGGAGCTTGTTCTGCCTTATACCGAAAAAGCGCCCGAAAAAAATAAGGCTCCCGAGAGCAAAAAAGCCGACGCTTCGGCTCACCGCTATATTGACCGTCAGCTTGGTCTTAAATACAGCGGCGAAAGCGAGGAGCTTTACATTGAAATAATGAAGGCTTTCGCAGAATCGGCTGAGGGAAACGCGGAAAAGCTGGAACAGAGCTTCAAGGACGAAAACTTCAAGGACTACGGCATCTATGTTCATTCGCTGAAAAGCACCTCGATGACTATCGGTGCGGCGGAGGTTTCCGAGCTTGCGAAAAAGCTTGAATTCAACGCCAAAAACGGCGAGTATGACGAGATAAGGAAGGATCACGGCAGGCTTATGGAAATGTACCGTGGGCTTGTGGCGGAAATTGATGAAAAAATATGTTGATTTTTTTCAAAACCGTGATATAATTATATTTATCGGATAAAAAAGTCCGAAATGTTTCTTATATTGCTTTGACGAATACTTAAAAAGGAGATCGCTATGGACGAATTTAACAATAACAACAATAACGAAAATCAGAATTTCGGCGAAGAAAGCTTTGCCGAGCAGGAACGCTGCAATGAGCAGCAGGGGCAGTATGACCCGTATAACAGTCCGATCAACGGTCAGGGACAGTATGACCCTTATAATATGCCGCTCGATCAGCAGAAACCTCAGCCTGCTCCGCAGCAGTATCAGCAGAATCCGTATGATACGTCCTATGCAGGACAGCGTCAGGTGCCGCCCGATTTTGACCCTTACAAGCAGCCGCTTCCGCAGAATCCGTACGGCGGCGGAATGTATTTTGACGCAAACGGAATGCCGTACAAGACAGGTCTTGCGACCGCTTCGCTTGTACTCGGCATAATCTCGCTTGTGCTGACGTTCACTTCGCTTATATTTATTCCGCCGCTCGGATTACTGCCGATAATCGGAATTATTCTCGGCTGCGTTTACAAGGGCAAGCATCAGCCTGTCGGAAAGGGTGCTTCCACGGCAGGTATTATCTGTTCGGTCATTTCGCTTGTGCTTTGCGTACTTTTCCTTGTTCTGTGCGTTGTTATTGTTCTCAATTATATGCCGCAGATGATAGAGTTCCTAAAGTCGTACAGCCCTGAGGTTTATGAACAGTATTACGATATGTTCTATGATGTGCATCCCGAGTGGTTCGATACGGTTGCAGCATTGTTCGGCAGATTTTTTGTAAAGTAAATAATAAGCCGCAGACATTTCAAAGCGTGTGTCTGCGGTTTGTTTTTTATAAAAAGAAACGGCAGCAAGGAAAATCCCTGCTGCCGAAATTATACGGAAATTACTTTGCGAAGTATCTGTCGAGCAGACCCTTGAAAGCTCTGCCGTGTCTTGCTTCGTCCTTTGCCATCTCGTGAACGGTGTCGTGGATAGCATCGAGGTTAAGCTCCTTAGCCTTCTTAGCGAGAGCAAGCTTGCCTTCGCAGGCGCCGCTTTCAGCCTGATAGCGCATTTCGAGGTTCTTCTTTGTGGAGTCTGTTACAACTTCGCCGAGAAGCTCTGCAAATTTTGCAGCGTGTTCAGCCTCTTCATAAGCAGCCTTTTCATAGTAAAGGCCAACTTCGGGGTAACCCTCTCTGAATGCAACTCTTGACATTGCAAGGTACATACCAACCTCGGAGCATTCGCCGTTGAAATTCTGGCGGAGGCCTTCGATGATCTCGGGGTCAACGCCCTGAGCGGAGCCTACAATGTGGTCACAAGCCCAGAGAGCGGAATCGTCAGCAGCTTCGTTAAATTTAGATGCGGGTGCTTTACACTGGGGGCAGAAATCAGGTGCCTTTTCTCCTTCGTAAACATAACCGCAGATAGAGCATATCCATTTCTTCATATTACAACATATCCTTTCTTGTTTAATATTCCGGCTTTACCGGTTCTGATATCAGTATACAACATAGGTAGACTATTGTCAAGCAGAAACGGCAAAATTGATTAAAAATTAATATTTCTACAAAATTTTTACGGTAGAATTTACATTGCGACTGCTTCGTTTATGGTGAAGCTTTCGCCGTTGAATACCAGTCGGATATGGTCGCCGCGGTGTATCTCTCCCGAAAGAAGTTTTCGCGAGAGCAGGTTTTCAACGTTGACGGTGATATCGTGGCGGAGATCTCTTGCTCCGTTTTTTCCGCATGGGGTCGAAAGCTTTTCTATTGCCGAACGGTCGAAATCTATCGTTAAGCCGAGCTTTTCCGCTCGCTTTTGCAGAGATGAAAGCATAAGCTGCGCTATCTCGGAAAGCTCCTCCTGTGAGAGCGTTTCAAAGACGATTATCTCATCAAGTCTGCCGAGCAGTTCGGGTGAAAAAAATTCGCGGACGCTTTCCACGGCATCTGTTTTTTTCTGCGAATCGGACTGCAGGAAGCCTATCGAGCCTTTTCCCGAAAGTTTTTCCGCGCCGAGGTTCGAGGTGAGTATAATGACTGTGTTTCGGAAGCTTACCGTTCTGCCGCAGCTGTCGGTAAGCTCTCCCTCCTCCATTATTTGAAGCAGGATAGAGCTTATATCGGGGTGAGCTTTTTCTATCTCGTCAAACAGAACTATGCTGTACGGCTTTCGGCGCACCTGCTCGGTCAGAGTTCCGCCGTCCTCGTAGCCGACATATCCCGGAGGTGAGCCGATAAGCTTTGAAACGCTGTGCTTTTCCTGATATTCCGACATATCAAGGCGTATGAGAGAACGAAGATCACCAAAAAGACATTCCGAGAGCGCTTTTGAAAGCTCGGTCTTTCCCGAACCGGTTGGGCCTGTGAAAAGAAAGCACCCGAGCGGACGTTTTTCATCGCGTAGTCCCGAGCGGCTGCGGCGCACGGCGTCTGCAACGGCGTGGACTGCTTTATTCTGACCTATCACGCGCTTGTGAAGCTCGTCTTCAAGGGACAAAAGCCGTGTTTCCTCGTCTGCGGTGAGCTGACCGAGGGGAATTCCCTTGATATCGGATATAACGGCGGCGATATCCTCTCTGCCGACCGTTACGGGTTTTTCCTCGCTTGAAGTGAACCAGCTGGGTAGGTCGGAGCGGCGCTTGGTCTGCTTGGAAACGCAGTTTTCCGAGCCGCTTTTGTCAAGCATACGCTTTAAGCTTTCCGCAAGCTCGCTCAATGTCTGCGGAGAGGCGGATTCTCTTATCCTTGCTTTTGAAGCGGCTTCGTCAATAAGGTCGATAGCCTTATCGGGAAGAAAACGCTCGGGAAGATACCGCACCGAAAACTCAACGGCGGATTTGACCGCTTCATCGGTGATAACGGCGTTGTGGAAATCCTCGTAAACAGATTTTATGCCGCTTATTATCTCCACAGCTTCGGACTCGGTGGGTTCGTTTATCATGACCTGCTGAAAACGCCGTTCGAGGGCGGCGTCCTTTTCAATAGATTTACGGTATTCGGCAACTGTCGTTGCTCCGATTATCTGCACTTCGCCGCGGGCAAGCTGCGGTTTGAGGATGTTTGCGGCGTCTATCGCGCCCTCGGCGGCGCCTGCTCCGACAATTGTGTGAAGCTCGTCGATAAAAAGAATGATATTGCCATTCCCTGCGGCTTCGTCAATGCATTGCTTTACGCGTTCCTCAAAATCGCCGCGGTACTTCGCTCCTGCGAGCATTGAGGTGAGATTGAGCGAGAAAATATGCTTGCATCTGAGCGGCCGTGGGACATCTCCGTTTGCGATGAGCATCGCGATACCCTCAACGACAGCTGTTTTTCCGACTCCTGCTTCGCCGATAAGGCAGGGATTGTTCTTGCTGCGCCTTGAAAGTATCTGTATGGTGCGCCGAATCTCGCGGCTGCGGCCTATCACGGGGTCGCACTTCTTTTCTGCGGCTTCGCGCACCATATCTTTTCCGTATTTGTTCAGGGCGGCGAGGGTAACTTCGCGTCCTCTTTTTGCGCAGGCTCCTGTCAGCCCCGGAATACTGCCGCCAAGCTCCCTCAGAATGGAAACGGCGGTACATTCGCTTTGTTCAAGCAGAGCCGATAGGAGATGCTCCGTGCCGGTAAGCCGCGCTCCGCAGGAAGCCGATATCTCGCCTGCGGAGAATATTATACTTCTTGCGCAGGCTGTCAGGCATTCTTCATCGACTATGCAAGGTTCACCCATTCCGACAAGCTCAATTATCTTCGCGCGGACATCGGCTTCCGATATTCCGCAGACGCGGAACGCCTGCGCTGCGCTGCAGCTTTGCTCTGATATGAGCGAAAGCAGGATATGTTCGCTGCCGACATAGGTGTGGCCAAGCTTTCCTGCGATAAGGAACGAGTTTTCAAGAACCAAATTTGCCTTTTTTGTAAAGGCTTCGATATTATACATATATTATAGCCGCCTTTCATCATACATCGGAATTTCAAGGAATATTATCCCACCGCATGGGCGAAATATTTGTCGTAACAGGCATTTTGTAAATATTATTTTTGGATTTGCAAATAAATGTGCATATATTCTTCATAAAAATAAAAAAATGGCTAAATAACTAAATTTTTTTACAAAATTTTGGTTACAAATTACCATAAAATACGCTTGTTTAATTTAAGTTAATATGTTATAATTGTTGTGTGAAAATGTATCGGGAATTAAGGCTTTTTTATTTGACCCGTCTTTCCACATTATATTTTTGGAGGTTATTGTTATGGCAGAAGGTACCGGATTCCTTAAAACAGTCAATTTTGGCGGATTTGATAAAAAGGACGTACTTGCGTACGTTGATGAATTAAATACTAAGATCTACACACTTCAGGCAGAACTTGATGAGAAAAAGGCTCTCCTTGAAGACGCAGGCGGCAGCGGCGTAAACGATGAGAAGTATGAAGAACTTCTTGCCGCAGACAAGGCTAAGATCTCCGAACTCCAGACAAGCAATGAATCACTCAACAACCAGATCGGCACGATCACGGGCGAGCTTGCTGAAAAGGACAAGGAAATCGAAGAGCTGAAGGCTCAGAACGCTGCTCTTGAAGAGGAACTTCAGGAAGCTAAGAGCAAGCTTGCAACATCTTCGTCCGACAACAGCGCAATGGATCTCGGAAACGTATTCCTTGAGGCTCAGAAGTCGGCTAATATGATCGTTACTCAGGCTAAGGAAAACGCAAGAAAGATGGACGAGGACGCTAAAAGACTTGCAAATCAGGTCGTTGACGACGCTAACGGCAAGGCTGCGACCATCGTTAACAAGGCTGATGAAGAGGCTTTGTCAAAGGTCAAGGAAGCAAACGAAAAGGCTTCAAAGATCCTTTCCGAAGCAGAAGACAAGTCCAGCGCTATGAAGTCTGCCTCAGAAGCTCTCAAGGCTTCCGTTAAGGCTGAAGTTGATGAAATTGAAACCAATGTTGCAAAGCTTCGTGAGGTACTCGAAATGTTCTCGGGCGAAAGCCTTGCAAAGCTTGATGAAGCTAAATCACGCATCGAAGAAACACAGGCTATCGTTAACGGCAGCGCAACCGGTTTTGCTCCCAAGAGCGCACCTTCACCTGCGCCTGCACCCGCTCCGGCACCGGCTCCTGCACCTGCACCGGCTCCGGCACCTGCACCGTCCGCTCCGAAAGCTAATTTTGGCTTTGATATGAGCGAACTTGAAAGCCTTACAAAGGCAGCAGAAGCCGCTGCAGAAAGCGACAACGGCTGATAACGGCAGAGATCTATGATTGACTGCCGAGCAGTTTGCGAAATATTGCGACAAGCTGCGCATCGGTGATAAAGTTCTGCTCACGGGAGCGGTATATACCGCTCGTGACGCGGCACACAAACGCTTTGACGCGCTTCTCAATGAGGAGAAACTGCTCCCGTTCGAGATCAAAGACGCGGTTATCTACTATGCAGGGTCTACGTCTGCCGCACCCGGCAAGGCTATCGGTTCGTGCGGCCCGACGACCTCGGGAAGAATGGATAAGTTTGAGCCAAGACTGCTTGACTGGGACTTCGTGCGATGATCGGCAAGGGCGAACGCAGCGATGATGTAAAGAGTGTGGTCGAAAGAAATAATGCTGTTTAATTCTGTGCTGTCGGCGGTGTCGGTACATTGGCTGCAAGCTGCATAAAAAATGCGAGGTAATTGCATTTGAAGATTTAGGCTGCGAGTCGGTAAAACGGCTTTATGTCGAGAAATTCCCCGTGACAGTCACGGTCGATTTCCACGGCGGCGATCTTTTCAAAGAGGGCAGAGAAGCTTACTGCGAAATATGATAAAAAATAAAACTCCCTTTCCGATTTGGAGAGGGAGTTTTTGCGCATACAAGTCAAATATACTGATAAAAAAGTCCGCCGCTTGTGCTGTACCACACGAGAAGTCCCATTGAACCTCTGGGGAAGCGTGTTTCCATATTCCACTCGGGGTAGAATTTGCGGAGCGTTACCGTATCATCGCGGAGCAAAGCTGCAAACGAGATGTAGTTTTCACGGGTCATCTCGTGGGTCGTGGTAACATACAACTCGTTTTCGACAGGCTCGACCGAGAGCTTTTCATCATCCGAGGCTTTCTTGGCTTCAAGGGCGGCAAGCTTCTTTCCGCAGCAGCTTACCGAAGCGTCCGCGGCGGAGAAAATTATATTTCCGCAGTCCGGACAGACATAAAATTTCAGCTTTTTCATATTTCCGTTTATCAAATCATTTTCCTCAGATCGGAGAGCACACGTCTGAACTCCAGTCACCGGCTA
>CAMJES010000034.1 GCA_946404705.1 uncultured Ruminococcus sp.
ACCGAGATCTACACTCTTTCCCTACACGACGCTCTTCCGATCTATGATGTGGAAACACAGCCGTGGGTATGGGAAGAGGGGGATTACAAGGTTTTTTATTATAACGGTGATGTTTCGCAGCTGGAGCCGATGGCTTTTCCGGACGAATGCCGTGATTCGTTTTATTGCGGCTATGCTGACGAAAACTGTGTAATAGATGAATGCAGGCTCACTTTTTTTGCGGATAAGTCGCTCCCTTGCTATGATGAATTTACTGCGCTGAGCGGATATGAATGCGAACCGTCCGAATATGAAGCAACTGCAGCAAAAATGCTCGGCTACGAACCTATGCTGTATACCAACAAATACAATATTATCGGCGGATATTCTATCCCCGAGCAGAATAGTGTTTCGGAGGAATTTGACAGCGGATATATCCAGCTGCTCCAGATGACTTATTATGAATCGGACAAATGCGGATTTATGTTCGGCGATGGCGGAAAGCTGTATTTTTACATCAATAAGGACGAACTTGCTGACGGAATTTTTGATAACGTTAAATTTGTCCTGCAATGTGGATAAATAATTATAAGAGAAAAAACACCGCAGAGCGGCTGTACGCAATACAGACCGCCCTGCGTTTTTTGCCCCTCGCAAGCTGGGCTCAGCTTGACCAGCTGCTCCGCTTCGCGGTTTTAACGACAAATGTTAGCGCTGCAATAATTCCGAATTCCAAATTCAAAATCAATCCATAATGCTAACATAAACTTCGTTATCCGAAACATAGCTCGAATTAATATCGACCGTATATTTCAAATAAAGGTCGCCGCCGTTATCGGTGAGATTATTAACAATGGAATGTGTATATATCCCGATAGTCATATCTCCATAGGGAGTTCCGTAATGGCAATGGTGCTTTTTGTCCTTTTCAATGATAAGGTTTGTTCCCGAATCACCGCTGCGGACTATCGTTGCCGATTCGTTCCCGAACGCGGTTATCTCCGTCCGTGCGCCCTCAAAGCCGGTCGCCTCGGTTTCGTCGTAAGCTATTCTGAAACCGCCGCCTTTGACGCTCGAAAAAACTGCGCCCGTGATAAGCTCGGTTTCATTGCGCTCCGAATCTATCTGCTGAACGCCTTTCAGCGTTATTGTAACGTCCTTTTTCATTTTTGACCTCGAATTTACGCAAGGGAAGTAAGCTCTTCCATTTCAACCTTGGTAACGCTTCCCTTGATTTTTTCACCGAGAAAGCTCTCGGCATTCTCTCTGAACATTTCCGTGCTGTCTGATGAATAGAAGGATATCTCGCCGTCAGTTTCGCGCTCTGCAAGCATATCATGCCGCGTTAAATAAGCGCAGGCAAACTTTGCCGCCTCGCTTCCCGTTGAGATAAGCTCGACTCCCTCGCCCATACAGTCCGCGATTACATCGTGGAGGATAGGGTAATGAGTACAGCCGAGTATAAGCGTGTCAACGCCCTCGCGTTTGAGCGGTTCAAGATACTGCGCGGCTACAAGCTGCGCGACCTTGTTATCCCTATCCGAAAAGCCGTTTTCCACGAGCGGAACGAACATCGGGCAAGCGGCTCCGACAACCGAGATACTCGGCTTTATCGTGCGTATAGCCTTTGCAAACGAACCCGATTTTATCGTGGCAGAAGTGCCGATAACGCCGACTTTTCCGTTTCTCGTCTTAGCGCAGGCGGCTTGAACTGTCGGCAGAAGAACTCCCGTGAACGGTATCCCGTCAGCGTCCTTTTTTTCCATGCCTACGACCGAGGAAACTGTTCCGCAGGCGGCAATTATCATCTTGACATCGTGCTTTTTCATAAGCGCAATATCCTGCGCTGCGTATTTCATAATGGTTTCACGGCTTCGTGTTCCGTAGGGGATACGTGCCGTGTCGCCGAAGTAAATGATGTTTTCATTGGGCATAAGGCTGTGAAGTTCCTTTACGCAGGTAAGTCCGCCCATTCCCGAATCGAAAACTCCGATCGCTGAATTATTCATATAATAAAGTATCTTTCTGTTTATTGGTTTTAATTGTCCATAGCAGATTCGATAAGTCTGTCAAGCAGCTCGGACTGGGAAATTCCCATGTTTTCCATAAGCTTCGGATACATACTTATCGGCGTGAAGCCGGGAAGCGTGTTTATCTCGTTGAGAATGACGGTTCCGTCCTTTTTGAGGAAGAAATCCACTCTTGAAAGTCCCGAACAGCCGAGCGTTTTGAATGCCTTCAGCGCAGTTTCGCGGATCTCGTTTTCAGCCTTGCTGTCAATGTCGGCAGGAACGCTGATGCCCGATGTGCCTAAGATATATTTTGCGTCATAATCGTAAAAATCATTGCAGGAAATGATTTCACCAACTCTTGAAGCAAAAGGCTTATCTGTTCCGAAAACAGCGCATTCAAGCTCGCGTCCCTCGATGAATTCCTCAACGATGACCTTTTTGTCATGCGAAAACGCAAGCTTTATAGCCTCTTTGAGTTGTTCAAACGAGCTTGCCTTGTTTACGCCGACCGAAGAACCGCTGTTGCACGGCTTAACGAAAAGCGGAAAATCAAGCTTGTTGACAATATCCTCGCATATCTCGTCAAGTCTGCCGAGATCGGACTGGTAAACCACAGAATGGCGCGCCATGTTTATGCCGGCAGCTTCAAGGATTGTGTGCGTAACGGATTTGTCCATGCAGTCAGCCGAAGCGCAAACCTTGCAGCCGACATAAGGGATGCCCGAAAGCTCAAGCAAGCCCTGAATACAGCCGTCTTCGCCGTGCTGACCGTGCAGCGCAGGGAAAACAACGTCTATTTTTGCTATTGAATATGTACCGTCTGTTATCTTGACGATGCCCTTGTACATCGGGTCGGGGAGAATGACCGCAGGAACGCAGTCGGGGTTGGATTCCCAATTTCCCGAAGTTATCATGTTAACATCGCCGGGATAGAAAAGCCAGCGGCCTTTTTTGGTAATGCCGATAGGAATGACCTCGTATTTATCGGCAGGAATTGCATTGATAATGTTAGTCGCAGAGATCAGCGAAATATCATGTTCGTTTGAAACTCCGCCGAAAAGTACGGCAACTTTGATTCTTGACATTTTTACCACTCCTTCGGTTAAGGATAAAAAGACAACCGAAGCTACCTTTTTGCACAAATATTATATCACGTTTTTGACATAAAAGTCAAGCATTTTTCACAAGTTTACAATATCATACCGTAATATAGTCCGCAGCGGAATAACCCGTCATGCCGCCGTAATTGACAACATACCAGTTTCCCGTCTGACCGAGAACTGCAACCTCTGCACGGTTGGGGATAACGCCGATGACCCGCGCGTTTGTGTTAGGCAGGCTGCGTATGTTAAGGTTAGAACCGTCCGTCGTAACGGTTCCCGTCCGAGCAGGCACAGCCTCAACGAACGGAATTCCGAAGTAATCGCAGAGCGACTGAACAAGGCTTCGCGCGATAGCTTCGGTGTTGGATTTTATCCATTCCGCGTCCTCGGGGTTGTCGTGATAGCCAAGCTCGCAGAGTACCGCAACAGCCTTTGTCTGCGTGACCTCCCCGAGCGAGGTCGTCGGGAGCGTGTTGACCTTTGACGGATTGGGATAGATGTTTTTCAGATTGTTTACGATTATGTCCGCAAGCTTTTCGCTCTGAACGGAATAGGGCGAATAATAGATGTCTATTCCGGTAAGAATACCTGCGAACCGTCCGCCGCCTGCGTTTGAATGAAGCGCAAGATGAACGTCATAATAGCGTGAATTCGAGTCGGCGATCGCTCCGCGCACATCACGGTTAGGGTCGTTTCGTCCGTAGGTTATCCCCGAAGAGCGCAGATAAGGCTCCATAGCATTGGCGACAAGATTCATCTGCTGTTCCTCGTTGCCGCCGTTGACATACTGGTTCCATTGCTGCGTGGACGGACTTAAAAATACACTCGGCATAAAAAATATCTCCTTACAAAGCTTTTGTTCAAGTCTATGCAGGGAGATAATTATTTATGAATATTTAATAATATCTGAAAAGGCAGAAGAAAGCTACCATGCCATTGAGGAGTGCGGCGGTTTGGAGTTTTAAAAATAGTTTATAAAAGAAACAATTGCATATATAACTGCCGCAATTGTAATTAGAACCAATAATTTAAATATTATTGGATGTTTTTCGGAAAATGCTGCAATCTTTAACGCTCGTAAAATATGCCCGAGAGTTCCACATATTGTGATCAATTCATCTATTACTGGAATGTTATCGGGAATAATCATATTTAATATTGTTATAAACATTTTGAACTTTAGCGGCAGACACATAAAAACTATAATTAGAATTATTGCCCAAACAATCATGTTATTACCCCTTAAATATAACGGTTCTCCTATAGCATATAGAAGAACCGTTATTTGAAAAATTGTTTATAAGAACGTCGGATTTTTAAGTGAATTATCTTATGTTGTAGCTTTTCATAAAATCGCCGCAGTGAAAATAAGCAGATGTTATTGTTCCTTTGCAGGCGCATCTTCCTTTGGCACTACGATCATACTCATAAACGTCTGGGTTACTATGATCTGGGATTGGGTTTGCATTGCCTTGCCAATTCTGACAAAAAGCGCAGATTCTTCCTTCTGGTAAATTAGTATTAGCTTTTGACATAGAAAAAACTCCTTTAAATTTTGAACTTATGTAAAGCCGTAAGGCTTAATAACTTTAGTAATTATGAAAAGGTGGTAATGCTTGTCCCTAATTTCTGTTTTTTCTGCTGTTGACATAATCAAGTATTTGTTGGTTTTTGCTTAAATAGTCGGTTTCACGGTAGTGTTGAAGTTTGGCATCTTCTTCTTCTGTAAGACGACCACAACGACTTTTGCATTCAAGCGTTTTATAGTTATCAATTGCAGATTCTGCTAAAAATCCATTAATCGCACAAATTATATCCCAAAGTCCCATATTTCTCTCTCTTTTTATAGACAAGGATATTTGTAGCTGTCAAGCTCAAATTTCGGACAGGCAAAACTCGCATTTGTTATACGGTTACATTTTTGAATACATGCCCCTTTTTCAGAGCTGCTGTATTCATAATAATTCTTCATTGTCATAGGCTGTGCTTGTGATCCACGCCAAAATCTACAAAGAATACAACGTCGTTCGGTGTTTTTAGATTTCATTATAATCTCTCCTTTAATATTATTATAAAATTATAAGGATAAATATAGAAATGAAATGTGCCTTTTTAGACTTATTATTTTATATTATAATCTTATTAGACATATAAGTCAATGGTTTTGTGTCAAATGTGGTATAATAAATAAAAAATTGTGCTTTTTATGGTTATATGTACTAAGTTTGAAAGTTAATAATAGCAAATCACAAAGGATAAGCGTGTTATTTAAAGTTGTTTTTATGGATTATATTTATAATATAGCATATTTTTTTTAGATGTTGGTAAGCTGGCAGCTAAAAATGCTTTTTTATTGAGTTTTTGCATTAAGTTATGAAGGAGGACGTATATATAGTGTCGCATTATTCCAGAATACGAGATTTAAGAGAGGACAGCGATAAAACCCAGCAGGAGATCGCAGATTACCTCGGAACATCATCGCAGCATTACGGAAAATACGAACTTGGACGTGCGGAGATACCTTTTGACCGTGCTATTATGCTTGCGAAATACTATAACGTCAGCCTTGACTACATTGCAGGACTTACAAATAATAAAAAAGGACTTGCGCCATCAGAACTTACGGACAGCCGACATGAGATAATCAAGCTTATTAACGGCCTTTCGGACGAAGAAAAACAGGACTTTGCAGTAATACTCAAAGCCCTGCTCGGTGAACTGAAAAAATAATGAAAAAATGAGCAGGTAAAAAAGCTACCTGCTCATTCTGTTATTCTCCCATCATATCAAAATGCCGCCTGTAACGTTTAGGAACCCGCTGATTAAAGTGCGCGTTCGTTTCGCCGTTTTGAAAAATGTACGAGTTTGCGCCTTTGAGGACATTTTGAAAAACGGCAGAAACGTATTAATCAGCGGTTCCTTGGAATTTCCACAGGCACATCATAGCCTATCGTTTTAAGCGCTTCGGGAATAATTTTCATTCCATCCTTGAAGAATTCCTCTATGCGCTTATCCTTGCGTGTTACGCTGCTGTAATCGGGCGGACATACAAAAGTCCAGTCTGCTCCCGAACGGTCGACCACAAGGCGGAAATACTTGTCTATATCCGTATCGGAAAATCCTGCCTTGCGCAGCAGTATATGATGCTCAACAGCCTCGTCGATCCGGCTTATAATTACCTGCTCACCGTAAAAGGATATGAGTACAAGAATCGGTTCGTCCTGCTCCATAGCCGCGGTTACGCTGTTTTCATCGGGGTATTTTATTATGTCCATTCTGCGTTTCCTTTCCGTTATGTATTAAAGCACTTGACAGCGATTTATAGTCGTTTGTGAACGCACCCTTTTATTTCATTATAACTCATATATAATAAAAAATCAAGAAATCCTGTCAGCACTCCGCAAGTATCTCCCCGAAAAAGCTTTCCAAAGGCAATGTATCACCCGAATGTTTTCCGTCGGGAATGACCTTATAATGTCCGTCCCCGAGCAAAGCCGCCGTAAAGCCGTGAGTGTCCAGCACCTCGTCACAGCCGCCGACAATGGTGTGCGTTTTTGAAACGTCCAAACCCGAAAGCTCGCCGAACATCGGTATAAACGGCTTGATATTGCCCTCATATCCAAGCTTCGTAAGAGAAAGAAACGGCAAAAGGCACGGATTTATAAGTATTACGGGCATACCAAGCCTTGCGGAGATGACTGCCGCGTAAAATCCGCCTAAGCTTGACCCGACAATAAATCCGACTTTGATGTTAACAGCACACCGATAAAGCATACCGAGCGTTTCCTCGGGCGAAAGCTTGTCATAATCAATATCGGGAGATATGACATCGCACCCGAGAGCCTTTAAAGCCTTGTAAGCGCTATTGTGAGGGCTGCCCTTGTAACCGTGAATGTTAAGTATAGTCATTTGTTTTTTCCTTTGCGGTTATATCCCAAGTTCGGAGTAATCCTTGAACTTGCGCACAACGCCGATAGAGGTATCGTTCAGAACGCCGCTGTCTGGGTCGGCAGGGGAGTGAATGTTGTATAAATAGCCATTGTCACCGTATCTGCCTCCGTTTTTGCCGTTGTAGATATTGCTGTCCATCCATGCATTGACGACCTTCACGCACATAACAACGTGGTCGCTGTTCGGGAAAAGCTCCTTTTCCCACGCATATTCACACTCAAGATTTAGGAAACACTCCTCAACGAGCGGCGCATTGACCTTTCGCGCAGGCACAGCGGTCAGTCCTGCGCTTGCAAGCTCATCTTCGTCAAAGCTGTTGTGCATAACTGTCGAGTAGCATTTTGCATAGCTGTCCGCAGACATAAAGTTGATGACAAGCTGCTTGGTTTCGGCTATTGAGCTGTACATATGCGAGCATTTGTGTACGCTTGAAAAGATGCAGTAAAAGCCGTTTTCGCTGGAAAACGACAGCCATGACTGCATTGAGCCGTTGGACTTTCCATTGCTCTTATAGCTTGTAACGAGCGCAAGCGGCGACGGAATGGCTGTCAGAAATTCAAGCCAATCAAAGCCGTAAAAATTGTTGCTTTTAAGTGCTTCGGGACATTCAAAAAATTCTTTTTTCATAGTGTTTTTACCTGCCTTTCTGCTTTGATTATACCGTAAAACAAATCGTATGTATTGAAAAAATGCGACATTATTTCGATAAAAAAGCAGTTGCCTGCGAGGGCAGCAGGGAATGGAACCGTTTGAAATCTCTCAGCAGATGCGACTGATCCGAATATCCGAATTCCGCCGCAAGGTCGAGAGCGTTGTAAGGCTTCGTCCGCAGCTCCTGCCAAATCAGCTGATAGCGTATCAAGGAGGAGAGCAGCTTCGGCGATACACCGATTTTTTCGCCGAACGTCCTTTCAAGCTGACGTACAGATATCGCATTTGCAGCCGCCAATTCCGCGGTTTTTATTGTTCCCTTTGATACTATCATATCGTAAATGCTGTTCATAACATCGCTGTTCATTCTGCCGATATCAAGCCGTTTTAATAAGTATTCTTCCGAAGCCTTCGCACGGCTTTCCAATGTGCTTTCACGCATAATTTTCGGAAGCAGTTCGCGTCTTATGTCGGGGAAAAAGGCGGAAATGTCAAAGCTGCCGTTCCTTGTTCCCGAAAAGCTTTCTGCTGTGAATAAACAAGCCGACCAAGCGTAAAATCTTATCCCAAACTGCGAAACGGAGTGAGCCGCGGATAAATGTGCGGAATCGTCTATCGCGCAGAAGCCGCTGTCTGCGTATTCGCTGCCGTTGAAGCTGAAAACAATGTCCATGCAGGTATCGGGAATAATAAGAGCAGGCTTGTCGCATTCTTTCATCTCCCAAAAACAGCGGATAAAAGGCGACAGCGCAGCGGTAGGCTTGTACTCACAGTAGCCATTATATATCATTGCAGTTTGCGGACGGTAAACCGATGTTAGGTCAAACAAATTTCTCCCCCCTCGCCTAAATTATATCATATCGGGAATAAATGTCAATCTTCCATAAACGCATTTTTGACACCCATATTATCGTTTTTCAGTCGAAAATGCACCATTTTATATTAATACTAATAACATATAAAAAAATCCTGCAAACCGCATCAATACACAGTTTGCAGGAATTTTCGTGGAGCTGGAAACGTGACTTGAACACGCGACCTGCGCATTACGAATGCGCTGCTCTACCAACTGAGCTATTCCAGCGTTGCTATAACATTATACTACAAATGAACAACATTGTCAAGCCTTTTGGCATATTTTTTATAATTTTATTTTCAGATATCATTTGTAACCGAACGGTAAATTTTTTTTTCAAAAGAGCGGTTTCTATTTACACAGCTCCCGATTTGCGCTATACTAAATATAAGTATAATGCGAAAGGAATATGAAAATGAAAATTTATGCCGCAAGACACGGTCAGACCGAGTGGAACCTTAACGACAGAATTTGCGGAAGAACCGATGTCGAGCTTACCGAAACAGGCAGACAGCAGGCACTCCTTCTTGCCGAAAAAGCCTATGAAAAAGGCGATATCGACCTTATTATCTGCTCGCCGATGAAACGCGCAAGAGATACCGCGCAGGCAGTCGCCGACAGGATAGGCTGCAATATCATAATCGATGAAAGGCTTATCGAGTGGGACTACGGCGACTTTGAGGGCAAGCACCGCACGACCGAAGGCTTCGCCGAAAACAAAATCGAGTTCGGCGTGAAAATGCACGGCGGCGGAGAATCCGTCCTCCAGCTTGCACACAGGGCTTACAGCGTCATCGACGACGTTATCAGAAACTACCCCGATAAAAACGTCCTGCTCGTCTGCCACGGCGGAGTCTGCAGGATAATCGAAACCTATTTCAACGACCTTACGACACACGATTATTCAAATTTCTTTATGGGCAACTGCGAATTGAGAGAATATGTCGTTCCCGAAAACGCAAAAATCCCGAAAAATTGACTTTTTTCGGGATTTTTCTGCTTTTCCCCCTTGAAAAGAACGGATTATTATGGTACAATAATATACAATAATGAAAGAAAAGAGGTAAAAAAATGCAGTCATTTATCGACACCGTTTCAAATGTCAACGGTGCAATCAATGGTGTTGTCTGGGGCATACCTATGCTTATCCTTATTATTTCAACAGGTATTTATATGTCTGTGAGAACGGGATTTTTCCAGATAACCAAATTCAAAACTTGGGCAAATGAAACATTTCTTGCAATTTTCAAAAAGAAATCCGTCACAAAGACCTCCGAGAAAAAGGCAATTACACAGTTTCAGGCTCTTTCGACCGCGCTTGCCGCAACTATCGGTACCGGTAATATCGCCGGCGTTGCAACGGCTATATGTATCGGCGGCCCCGGCGCAGTTTTCTGGATGTGGATATCCGCATTCTTCGGAATGATGACAAACTTCTCCGAAAATGTCCTCGGTATCTATTTCCGTAAGAAAAACGAAAAGGGCGAGTGGTCAGGCGGCGCAATGTACTATATCGAAGAGGGTCTGAAGGAAAGAAAAGGCTTGCGTCATATTGCCAAACCGCTTGCAGTCCTCTTTGCGATCTTCTGCGTACTTGCTTCGTTCGGTATCGGAAATATGGCGCAGGTAAACTCTATCTCCAGCGCAATGAAATCCAACTTCAATATCCCGACTGTCGTTACGGGTATCGTCCTCGCAGTTATCGCAGCACTCGTTATTCTCGGCGGCATCAAGAGGATCGCAAGCGTTACGGAAAAGCTCGTTCCGTTTATGGCTGTGTTCTATATCATCGGCTGCCTTATCATCTTCGTGATGAATTTTAAGCATATTCCTTATGTATTCTCGTCTATCTTCAAGAGCGCGTTCAGCTTCTCGGCTGTCGCAGGCGGAATAGGCGGCTATATCATAAAGCGCGCCGTTACAATGGGCTTTAAGAGAGGCGTTTTCTCCAACGAAGCAGGACTCGGTTCTTCCGTTATGGTCCACTCCGCATCGGACGTTAAGGAACCCGTTATACAGGGTATGTGGGGTATCTTTGAAGTATTTTTTGATACAATCATCGTCTGCACACTCACAGCATTCGTTATCCTCTCCAGCCCCGCAAATTCGCTCAGCTTTGACGAGGCTATGAACAATATCTCAACAACACCGCAGTATTTCGAGATACATACCTCAGAGGACGGAGATGTCAACCTTATCGATTCAAATATCAATCCAAAGCTTATCATCGCATCGGATGACGCAGCAGAGGGTACATATACCGAGTATCCTGCAAAAACCGTCTATGGTCAGGAACTTTCCGTTAAGATAATGAATAAGGACAATGCAAGCAGCGAGGATGACTTCACCTTTGCAAACGTTATGGAAATCCGCGGCGTCCAGTCAAAGGATGAGAGCGGAAACCTCGTAACGGACGAAAGCGGCAATCCCGTTATTTTTTCGGTAGAAATAAATGAAGTAAACGGCGTTCCGCTCGTTACCTATGCATTCAGCCAAAGACTCGGCTCGGTTTCGGGTAAAATACTTGCTATCGCCATACTCCTTTTCGCATTCTCCACAACACTCGGCTGGTCGTTCTACGGTACAAAAGCTCTCGAATATCTCCTCGGAACAAAGGCTACATACGTCTATAAAGTCATCTTCGTGCTGTTTATAATCGTAGGCTGTACAATGAAGCTTGGACTTGCATGGGATATCTCCGATACGCTCAACGGACTTATGGCTATCCCGAACCTTATCGGCGTACTTTCGCTTTCGGGAATAGTATTTGCGATAACAAGGAACTATGTCCACCGCAGAATAAAGAAAGACGACGTAAATGCAGTACCGATGATCTCCGCATATTCCGATATACAAGCAGAGCAGAGCGCAAAGCTTGAAGCGGACTATGCAGCAGAAAACAATAATGAATAATGCGTAATTCGTAATGCACAACAAGGTTGGGCATCGTAATTGCGTAATTGTTGCAGTACCCCAATTTGTCGTTAAAACCGCGAAGCGGACGAAAAGTTTCGCTCAAGCCTTTTCAAAGGCTTGCGAGGGGTCAAGGGGGCGAGCAGCCCCTTGTCGCTTCCGCAGAAGCGAAACTCCCTAAACCAGAGCGAAAGGCGCAGCAGCATTAAAACAAAAAAACAAAGGTTACAAAAGCGCAATTCACATAAAAAATTGTAAACAAGAAAAGTTTTGTCAAACAAAAACTTTCTAAACCGATTTGTGAATTGCGCTTCATTCTATCCTAACAAAACAAACTCTCCTCGGAGTGCAAACACACAAACGAAGTGCGTGTGTTTGCACTCCGACTTCGCATTTAAAGCTATGCACGGGAAAACTTCAATTGTCGTTCCCCGTGCATAGCTTTTCATAGTGCGTCTAAAGGTAAAATATACTCACTTCGTTCG